>JBEVKA010000327.1:0-4801 GCA_040509855.1 Steroidobacter sp. | reverse complement strand
TTTCGGCGCTGTCGGCACCGCCGGTCAGCGCTGCACGAGCACGCGTCGTGTGTTCGTGCACGAGTCGCGCTCCAAGGAACTGGAACAGCGTCTGTTGCGCGCCTACTCACAAGTTCGCATCGGCGATCCATTGCAGCCCGGAACGTTGATGGGGCCGCTGATCGACGAAGCTTCGGTGCGACGTTACGTGCAGGCTATCGAACAGGCACAACGCGCAGGGGGCACTGTGCTCTGTGGTGGCAAGACGCGCGCACCGGGTAATTTCGTCGAGCCAACCATCATTCGCGCCAAGGCCGAGTGGGATATTGTCCAGACTGAAACATTCGCGCCGATTCTGTACTTGATCGAATACCAATCGCTCGACGATGCCATCGCTCTGCATAACTCTTCGCATCACGGCCTGTCGTCCGCGATCTTCACCGACAATCTGCGCCATGCCGAAAAGTTTCTATCCGCCATGGGCAGCGACTGCGGTATCGCCAACGTCAACATCGGCACGTCGGGCGCTGAAATCGGCGGCGCATTCGGCGGCGAGAAAGATACGGGCGGTGGCCGTGAGTCCGGCTCGGATAGCTGGAAGGCCTATATGCGACGTCAAACCAATACGATCAACTGGAGCCGTGAGCTGCCGCTGGCCCAGGGGATCGATTTCAAAGTCTCGGCCTGATTAACGCGAGCCGCCCAACATTCCAATCGCGCGGGAAACGCCCACCAGGACCGCGGGCACCCGCGCGTTGCTGCCTTCGGACGGGCCGCTGACTCGGAGCTTGACGAAGTAGCCGTTCTGCACGCGCATGAACGAATAGGACTTCAACGTCTTGCCGCCCGGCAATTTAATGTCGTGGCTCACCTGCAGCCACGCTTTGCTCATCGGCGCGAGATCGACGCGCTCGACGGATTGATATTCGCCACGACGGACCATCTCCGTCATCGCGCCATCGATGCTGCTGAGCTCGTTGCGCAGACGCCTGTCGTCCAGACCGTTGGCGAGATTGGTGAAATCCTTGTTGTAGATGAAGACGCTCGCCTGCGTGCCGTTGGTTTCCGCGTAATGGACGGCGGTGCCGCCTCGATAGCCAAAGCCTTCGGTCTTCACCAGCTCGTAAGCGCCGATCATTTGCGGGAAACGGAAGCCGCTGGCGGGATCCTGGAAAACGATGCGGTCGGCCGACGATTCTTCGGCATGAATCGCACCGACGTTCAGCAACAGCCAAGCCATCAATAACGCGCGCACCCGTTCGCTCCCTGTTATTCGCTCGCCGGCTGTTTCATTCCCGCTCGGCGATGTCTGCGTGAGAGCTTGGCATGGCACTCGGCATCGCTCAAGCGCTCACGTCGATGGTCAGGGGACGTGAGTCGCCCACAGGTCGTTCAGATAATTGGCGTTGAAATTCCAGCTCTCGTGCGACTCGCGCGCCACGATCTTGTCGTTGACGTGCGACTCCATGAGATTGACCAGCTTCGGCGGCACCAGCGGCATGTTGGACTTGGTGGAATAGAACAGCTTCACCTTGGGCGCCGTGAGTTTGGCCGCGTTCTGTTCCACCACCACGCCGAGCTTGCCGGACGCCATGCGCACCAGCGAGCCGGTGGGATAGATGCCGATGGTCTTGATGAACGTCTGCAATACCACCGGATCGAAATGCCCCTGCCACGATGCCATGCGCGACACCGACTCAGCCGGATCCCAACCCGCTTTGTAGGGACGATTGGAAGTGATCGCGTCGTAGACGTCGCACACCGCGCTCATGCGCGCGATCATCGAAATGCTCTCGGAGTTCAACCTGTCGGGATAGCCGCTGCCGTCCATCTTCTCGTGATGATGACGACACACGTCGAGCACGTGCTCGTTGTCGACGCCGCTGGCGATCAGGGTTTCATACCCTTTCACCGGGTGCGATTTGACCACGCCGAATTCGTCGTCGGTCAGCTTGCCGGGCTTGTTGAGGATCTCGTTCGGAATGGCCGCCTTGCCCAGATCGTGCAGCAGCCCCGCCATGCCGGCATTACGACAGGTCGTTTCATCCAGGCCGAGCTGGCGACCCAGCGACACCATCAACGCGCACACCGACACGGAATGCATGTATGTGTATTCGTCCGCCATCTTGAGGCGACACAGGCTGATGAGCGCGTCGCCGTTGCGATCCACCGAGCCGACGATATCGTTGACCAACGGCTCGCACTGACTGGTGTCGATGGCGTTGCCCATGCGGGCTTCGGAGAACAGCGACACCACCGCTTCCTTGGAGCGCTTGATGATGTCGGAGGCGGTCTGCAACTCGTCGCCCATGGAGCGACGCACGACCGGCTTGGATTCCACTGCAGGAGCGACCATTGCAGTGGCGGCAGCAGGCTTTACTGGTGCGACAGGCGCGCCGATATCCTTACCTTGCGAGACGTCGATCCAGACTGCTTTCGCTCCGCACGTGCGTACGCGCGTGAGCGTCTCCCGATCATCGATCAGGAAACGGGTTTTCCATAGCGAATGTTGAAACCAAGGCGCATCGACCTTGTCGACGAACATCCCTGTCTGCAACTGTGATATCTCGATCTTCTTGAGCATTGAGCCCGAACACCTGGCGTCCTGAACCGCAGCTTGGCAGCTTCGTCGTGGGTGCTACGTGCATCGGCAGCGGGATCGCGAAAATGAGGGTCGGCCGTACGGAATTTTTGCGAACTGGCTCGCAATCAGAACCGCGCGGAAAGCGCGAAAGCGGCCGCCGCCAGGGTGCATGTGATCGTGCGCACATGATTCCAGTGCGTCCAGGGGCCGCGATAGGCTTGCCAGTGCGCCGCCAAATCTTTGGCGCTCGCGGGCACGGCGGCGAGCTTGTTGTTCAACGGGACGTTGCACGCCATGGTCACGCCAATCGCGCCAACGATGTACACGACGGCACCGATGCATGCCAGCAGCGCACCGGGCTGGCTCAAATGAGTCACGTAGAAAATCAGCAGCACCACGCTCACGATGCCGGTGCCGAAGAACACGAAAAAGAACAGCGGGTTCAAGATCACTTCGTTGATCCGCTGCATGGCCGGGACGCCGCCGCCGTTGGGCAGGCGATCGAACGCGCTCATGATGGTGTTGGAGAAGACGAAGAACAGCCCGCCCATCACGCCGGAACCAACCGACGCGGCGATGAGCAATACGATCAACAGCTGGTTGGTCATTGTTAAGCCGCGCGCAACACTTCCACCCTCGCCCGCTCGATCTGATCGGCGAGGCGCTTGTCCGAGACCGGCAGTGCGGTCTTGAGATCCTGCGCGAACAGCGACACGCGGAACTCTTCGATCATCCACTGCAGACGGTCGAGCTCCGGATGCGTCTCGCCCTTGGGCGCCTGCGATAGTAGTCGCTGATATGCCTGCGTGGCTGGTGTGACTTGTCGCATCAGCTCCGCGTCCCGCTTCTGATTGCCCGGCGCCTTGTCCAGACGACGCGTCAGCGCGCGGAAATATTTGGGCAAATGCGGCCACAACGCCGCCGGCACGCTGGCGGGGAAATCACCGGGCACCAGCATCTGCAATTGCGCTTGCACGTCCGTCTGCAGCGCTTGGAACGCCGCACCTTCCAACGACGCGAGCTTCATACGCGCATTGCGCAGCTCGCGCAAAGCGGAGGTCGTGTGCTCGATCACTCGATCGGTCACTTCGCCGAATCGACTGCGATGTCGCTCCAGCAAAGCATCGAACTGCGCCGCCGAGCGCGGCAAAGGCGTCTCGTCGCTCAGGAAACATTCACTGAAACATTTCTCGGCCAAGGCATCCGCGATCGGTCGCGAATTGTTCAAGCCTTGCGCGAGCAGCATCAGCTCGCTGCGCTCGGCGCAGCGCTTGCGGGCGTATTTGAACTGCTCGGGCAATGTGAGGATCGCAAGACGTAACACGCCGATCCGCAACAATCCTTCGGCGTCGACCAGCGTGCTGGCTTCGGCCACTTCAACACCGTCGCCCCGATCGCGCAATGTCGGGTAGACAGAAAAGCGCAATCCGCGACGCTGTACGGATTCCTCCACCGCGAGCTCGCCGAAATCCCAGCGGCGATGCATCGAGCCGAGTTGGCTCGATTGGTGTTCGCCCAACTTCGCTTCACCCTGGCGCACGGATCGCTTGAGCGCGGACAAGTCGCGACCTTCCGCCAACGTCTTGCCGTCCAGATCCGCCACCCGGAAGTTGACGCGCAAATGATCGGGCAACGGCAGTGCCGCCACCTCCTCCGCCGTCATCGCCGTGCCGCTGACGCGAGTGATCCACTCCGCGATCGCTGCATAGAACTCTTTAGACTCGTCGATTTCGGTTGCCGCACGCGCTGCATGTTCCGGCACCGGTACGAACGCTTTGCGAACCGCTTTCGGCAGACTGCGCAATAGCTGCGTGATCGTTTCGATGCGCCAGCCTGGAATGGGGCGCGAGAAATCGCCGATCACTGCCGCGTTCAGCAGCGGCTTCGGCACCGTCACAGTGACGCCATCGTTGGCGGCGCCAGGCTCGAAGCGATACTCGAGCGGCAGCTCATTGCCGGTGACCGCCATCGCCGAGGGAAAATCTGCCGGCGTGATCTCAACCGCTTCGCGGCGAGTCACATCAGCCAGCGACATCTGCAACAGCTTTGCATTGCCCGGCGTTTTCAGCCACTTCTCGAGAGCGGACACGGAGTGCACGTGATCGGGCAGCCTCGCGAGATAGAAATCGCACAGTGCCTGCTCGTCGACGAAGATGTCGCGACGGCGGACTTTCGCCTCCATGACCTCGACTTGTTGTCGCAGCTGGCGATTGTGTTTGAGAAACTCGGCGCGGAATC
>JBEVKA010000326.1:0-6398 GCA_040509855.1 Steroidobacter sp. | reverse complement strand
CGCCTGCAGTTTCCGCACGGGATTTCAGCCGCGATCGAACGCGAACGCGCCGTCCTTCACACGCACCTGGATGCGCTGTCCCGGGGCGAAGTCGCCCTTCAGGATCCGCTGCGCGAGCGGATTTTCCAGCTGTTGCTGGATGGCGCGCTTCAATGGCCGCGCCCCATACACAGGATCGAAACCGGCTTCAGCCAGCCGATCGACCGCGGCATCGTCCATCGCCAGTTCGATATCGCGCTCGCCCAGACGACGACGCAGATAGGCCAGCTGAATATCCACGATCGCGCGCAACTGCTGCCGGCCCAGCGGATGGAACACCACCAGATCGTCGACCCGGTTGATGAACTCGGGGCGGAAGTGCTGTTGCACGATCTCCAGCACCGCTTGTTTCATCTTGGCGTAATTGGCCTCGCCGGACAGCTCCTGGATCACGTGCGAGCCGAGGTTCGACGTCATGATGATGACGGTGTTGCGGAAGTCGACCGTGCGGCCCTGGCCGTCGGTCAGGCGGCCGTCGTCCAACACCTGCAGCAGCACGTTGAAAACATCCGGGTGCGCCTTCTCGACTTCATCGAGCAGCAGCACGGAATAAGGTCGGCGACGCACTGCCTCGGTGAGATAGCCGCCTTCCTCGTAGCCGACATAGCCCGGCGGCGCGCCGATCAAGCGCGCGACCGAATGTTTCTCCATGAACTCGGACATGTCGATGCGGACCATGGCCTCTTCGGTGTCGAACAGGAACTCGGCGAGCGCCTTGCTCAGCTCGGTCTTGCCGACGCCGGTGGGGCCAAGGAACAGGAATGAACCGTTGGGACGACTCGGATCCGACAGACCCGCACGCGAGCGACGGATCGCATCGGACACGGCGGTGACCGCCTCGGTCTGACCGACGACGCGACGGCCGAGCTGCTCTTCCATGCGCAGCAGCTTTTCCTTTTCGCCTTCGAGCATCTTGGAAATCGGAATGCCGGTCCACTTGGACACGACCTCGGCGATTTCCTCATCGGTGACTTTGTTACGCAGCAGCTTCTTCTGATCGGGCTGCTGCTCGGCCGCGGTGGCCTGCGTCAAACGCCGCTCCAGCTCGGGAATCTTGCCGTACGAGAGTTCGGACATGCGCTGCAGATCCTGCGCACGACGCGCCGTCTCCAATTCGATCTTGGCCCGCTCCAGCTCTTCCTTGATGTGCGCGGCGCTTTGCACGGAAGCCTTCTCGGACTTCCACACTTCTTCCAGGTCGGAATATTCCTTTTCCAGGCCGGCGAGCTGCTCGTCCAGCGCCTTCAAACGTTTCTTGGACGCGTCGTCGCTTTCTTTTTTCAGCGCCTCACGCTCGATCTTGAGCTGGATGATGCGCCGTTCGAGGCGGTCCATGGCCTCGGGCTTGGAATCGATTTCCATGCGGATGCGCGAACCGGCCTCGTCGATGAGATCGATGGCTTTATCGGGCAGCTGCCGATCGGTGATGTAACGATGCGAGAGCGTGGCCGCAGCCACGATGGCGGGATCGGTGATCTCGACGCCGTGGTGAACTTCGTAACGTTCCTTAAGGCCGCGCAGAATCGCGATGGTGTCTTCCACCGACGGTTCGTTCACCAGCACTTTCTGGAAACGACGCTCCAGCGCGGCGTCTTTCTCGATGTACTTGCGATATTCATCGAGCGTAGTCGCGCCGACGCAGTGAAGCTCGCCGCGCGCCAGCGCCGGCTTGAGCATGTTGCCTGCATCCATCGCGCCTTCGGCTTTGCCGGCGCCGACCATGGTGTGCAGCTCGTCGATGAACAGGATGACGCGGCCCTCCTGCTTGGCGAGATCGTTGAGCACTGCTTTCAAACGCTCTTCGAACTCACCACGGAATTTGGCGCCGGCGATCAGCGAGCCCATGTCGAGCGACAGGATGCGTTTGTTACGCAGGCCTTCGGGCACTTCGCCGTTGACGATGCGCTGGGCCAGGCCTTCGACGATGGCGGTCTTGCCAACGCCGGGTTCGCCGATCAGCACCGGATTGTTCTTGGTACGACGCTGCAGTACCTGGACGGTGCGGCGGATTTCATCGTCGCGACCGATGACGGGATCGAGCTTGCCCTGCTCGGCGCGCTCGGTCAGATCGACGGTGTATTTTTCCAGCGCCTGCCGGCTTTCCTCGGCGTTGGCGTCGTTCACCTTCTCGCCGCCGCGCAGCTCATCGACCGCCTGGTCGAGTGAGCCTTTGACCGCGCCGGCATTGCGAAGCAGGTTGCCGACCGCGCCTTTGTCCTCGAGCGCCGCCAGCACGAACAGCTCGCTGGAGATGAACTGATCGCCACGCTTTTGCGCGAGCTTGTCCATCACGTTCAACAGGCGATTGAGCTCGTTGGAAACATGCACTTCGCCGGCCGTGCCCTCGACCTTGGGCAGCTTGTCCAGCGCCTCGCCGAGCTGCGAGCGCAACAGGTTGACCTTGACGCCGGCCTTGTCGAGCAGATGGCGCACGGTGCCGCCCTGCTGGTCGAGCAGCGCCATCAGCACATGGACCGGGTCGATGTATTGATTGTCGTGCCCGACGGCCAACGACTGGGCGTCGGCCAGGGCCATCTGGAATTTGCTGGTGAATTTGTCCATTCGCATGTGGATACCTTTTGAGTAGCTCCCTGCCGGGCTACCACTGACTAGGCTGCGATCTGGGGCGAAGGGTCGGGAAATTCAACTGCGGTTGGCGGTTAGCGGTTAGTCCGGAGGCTTTTCTCTTCACCAACCGCTAACCGCCAACCGCTGCCCTAGTGCGCCAGGCTATGGCTCACATAGATCACCGCCACCCCCAGCACGATATACAAGAACTGCCACACACCCGAGCCCGGGTCGACCTTGCGGTGCAGGCCGGGGATCAGGTCGGCGACGGCGATGTACAGAAAGCTCGACGCCGCGATGGCGATTGCGTACGGCAGCACTTCCTGCACTTCGGCCATGGCGAAATAGGCGACCACGCCGCCCAGCACCGAGGTCACGCTCGCCAGCATATTCAACGTCAGGGCGCGCACACGAGACATGCCGCCATTGAGCAGGATGGCCAGGTCGCCAACTTCCTGCGGGATCTCGTGCGCGCAGACGGCACTCGCGGTGACCACGCCCAGATGCACGTCCGTCATGAAGGCCGCGGCGATCAGCACACCGTCGAGCACGTTGTGGAAACCGTCACCGATCAGGATCAGCGTCGCCGAGGCTTTGTCCCGGCGCTCGTCATGGGCGTGGTTGTGGTTATGCGCATGGCCATGATGATTTTTCGCGGCGTGCGGGTCGGGATGCACGTGGACTTCGCACACGTCCTGATGGCAGTGCCGCCACAGCACCAGCTTCTCGAGCACGAAAAACAGCAGCAGGCCAGCGAGCAGGGTCAGGCCGATTTGATGTGTGTTGCTCACGCCCGCGCTCTCGACCGCATGCGGGAGCAGTCCGAGCAAGGCCGCGCTCAGCAATGCGCCGGTGGCGAAACTCACCAGGTGAGGCAACACGCGCGCTCGCACTCGATCGGAGACGATCAGAAACGCCGATGCCGCGAGCGCGCTCAGGGCACCGCCAATAGCCGTGAACAGGACGATCCAGGTCAGAAGATGCATGGGAAAAACTAGCGTCCGACAGGTTCCAAAGGGTCCGGGCGCGATTGATATTGCTGTGCCCGGCAGCGTAGCACGCGTGTCAAGTCATCCAGATCAGTGTGGCCATGCGACCGGTCTTCGTATCGCGTCGATAGGAAAAGAAACGTTCGCTGTCGGCGAAACACTGGAAGCCTCCGCCATGGATGTTGGTCACGCCCAGGCGGGTCAATTCGTTTCTCGCCAGTCGATACAAGTCGGCTTGCCAGCGCCCTCGCGCATTGTTTTCAAACGCGGCTGCATTGCTGGCATCGCGCGCCACGAACTGTTCGCGAACTTCCGAACCGACCTCGAATGCGTCTGTCTCGATTGCCGGGCCCATCCAGGCCAGCAGATCCGCTGGCGACACATCGAGCGCTCGGATGGTCTCGGCCAGAACGCCGCCGACCAGCCCTCGCCAACCGGCGTGAGCCGCGCCGATGCGCGTCCCCGCTCGATTACAGAACAACACCGGCAGGCAGTCCGCTGTCAGCACGACACAAACCGCGCCGGTTTTGAGTGCGACGGAAGCATCTGCTGAAGGAGGCGACTCTTGAGTCGCGCCTGCTGTGACAACCGCCGTGCCGTGCACTTGATTCAACCACGTCGGCTCGGCCGGCAGATCGAGCGCGGCCCTGAGCAAACGTCGATTCTCCGCCACCGCACCCGCATCGTCCCCGACATGCGCGCCGAGGTTGAAACTCGCAAACGATCCTTTGCTCACCCCGCCAGCCCGCAATGTCGCTGCCGCTCTTACATTCGGCGGTACGGGCCAATCAGGCGTGATCCATTGCGGCGAATTCATGGCTACGCCTTCTTCACGCTCGCCGCATCACGCGCCAATACGCCCAACAGCTCCTGCATATCACTCGGCAAAGCCGCGTCGTTTTCGATCTGTTTCTCACTGACCGGATGCGCGAACGACAGCCGGGCCGCGTGCAGCGCCTGGCGCTTGAAACCTCTGATCGCGTCGATCAACACCGGCGCCGCGCCTTTGGGGAGCAGCATGTGGCCGCCGTACACGCGGTCGCCGACGATGGGGTAATGGACATGCATCATGTGCACGCGAATCTGATGCGTGCGGCCGGACTCAAGTTTCAATCTCACATGTGTGTGCCCGCGAAACCGATGCAGCACACGATAGTGCGTAACGGCCTCGCGGCCATCTTCACGCACAGCCATCTTGAGTCGATCAACAGGATGACGACCGATCGGCGCATCCACCACGCCGCCGCCCGTCATCACACCGACGCAAACCGCTTCGTATTCACGTTCGACTTCACGAGCCTCGATCGCCCGCACCAGCGCCGTGTGAGCTTCAACCGTGCGCGCGACCACCATCAATCCGCTGGTGTCCTTGTCGAGCCGGTGCACGATGCCCGCGCGCGGCACCTGAGCGAGCTTCGGATCGAAGTGCAGTAGTGCGTTCTGCAACGTGCCGGCCGCATTCCCCGCGCCTGGATGGACGACCAGTCCGGCTGGCTTGTTGATGACCAGCACATGCTTGTCCTCGTGCACGATGTTCAGCCCGATCTCTTCGGGCGCGACATCGACGGCATCCGGCAGCGTGGCGCTGACTTCGACGTTCTCGCCGCCCACCACCTTGTCCTTGGGGCGCAGTCGGGAGCCGTTCACCAGCACCTGGCCGGCGTCGATCCACTCCTTGATCCGGGTGCGGGAATAGCCATCGAGCAGCTCCGCCAGCACCTGGTCCAGGCGGTGGCCGGCGTGTTCGAGCGGAATGGTCAGGCGATGGTGGACAGATTCGGGCATGCTTGGGGGGAACTTTGCGGCCTGTCGGCCGCCTCAGATAATTGTCGACGCGCGCGGTGCGGATATACTCGCCCCCGCCCCGGAAACCCCGGGAAACAGCCGCGGCCATGAGGTCGCGTAGTACTAGAATCGCCGGCAAAGGGCCTGAATTCTCGCATGCGGATCCTCTTCTTGACCACGGCAGCGGTGCTGCTGACCCTGAATCTCTCCGGCTGCGGCAATAAAGCCCGCGAACAAGTCGGCAGTGCGGACAAGCTGTATGAGATGGCCAAGCGCGCCGCCGACAACGGCAATTATCGCGACGCTACCCAGTACTACGAGCAGCTCGAAGCGCGCTTCCCGTTCACCAATGCCGCGCGCCAGGGTCAGCTGGACCTGATGTACGCCTACTACAAGAACCGCGAGCCCGAGGCGGCCATCGACCAGGCGGACCAGTTCATTCGTGAGAATCCGGCGCATCCGCGCGTCGACTATGCCTACTACATCAAGGGCCTGACGCAGTTCGAGCGCAACCCGAACTTCCTGGAGCGCTGGTTCAACGCCGACCTGTCGCAGCGGCCACCGATCGACGCGCGCAAGTCGTTCCAATCGTTCCAGACGTTGGTGCAGCGGTTTCCGAGCAGCGAATACGCCGAGGATTCCCGCCAGCGCATGATCTTCCTGCGCAATCGCCTGGCCTCGTATGAAGTCTACGTGGCGAGCCACTATCTGGAGCGCGGCGCGTATGTCGGCGCGATCAATCGGGCCAAGTACGCGGTCGAAAACTACGACGGCTCACCGCAGATTCGGCAGGCCCTGCTCATCATGGCAGAGTCGTATCGCCGCCTGGGAATGGTCGATCTGGCCGCAGACACCGATAAGGTGCTGAACGAGAACTACGCGAGCCTGAATGCGGACGTGGTCGAGCCGGAGCAGAAGAAAGACCACTGGTGGAAGTTCTGGTAGGCAGCGGTGGCGGCTAGCGGTTAGCGGTTAGTCCGGAATGAGCCAGTGTCGTTCCGACCAACCACCAACCGC
>JBEVKA010000325.1:0-4026 GCA_040509855.1 Steroidobacter sp. | reverse complement strand
CCTTCATGATGCCGGACACCTTCGAGCAGTACATGGCCGGCAAAGAAGCGCTGGGCGACGGCGCGATCTGGTTGAAGGACGGCATGACCTGCACGGTGATGTTGTGGAATGGCGAGCCGCTGAACGTCACACCACCGGCGCACGTCGAATTGAAGGTCATCGAAACCGACCCCGGCCTGCGCGGCGACACCGCCACCGGCGGCGCCAAGCCCGCCAAGCTCGAAACCGGCGCCACGGTCCGCGTGCCGCTGTTCATCAACGAAGGCGAATACGTTCGCGTCGATACTCGCACCTCCGAGTACATCGCGCGCGCGAAGGCGCCGGCGTAATAGTCGATTATCAAGTGGCGGCGACCAATGCCGCCACGAACTTTTCCAGTCCTTCGCGATCCTGCTCATCGAAGCGCGCCAGCTTCGGACTGTCCAAGTCGAGCACGCCGATCAGCTCGCCCTGCCGGATCATCGGCAACACGATCTCCGAATTCGACGCCGCGTCACATGCGATGTGACCAGGGAACTCGTGCACGTCACGCACGATCACCGTCTCGCGTCGCTGAGCGGCTGTCCCGCAGACGCCTTTGCCAAT
This sequence comes from Steroidobacter sp., assembly GCA_040509855.1. GTDB lineage: Bacteria > Pseudomonadota > Gammaproteobacteria > Steroidobacterales > Steroidobacteraceae > Steroidobacter. Next base: position 3,441 of record JBEVKA010000325.1, on the reverse strand, counting down.
CGCGATTCGCACACACGCGGGCTTGCCCTGAAATGGCCCAACCACCAGCTCGCCTTGCTTGAGCAAATAGAAGCCGGCCCAGTTCAGATCCGGCAGCGAGTGGTACAGCAGCGCCGCGGCGTTGGCGAGATTCGCGGTGACGTCCGGCTCGCCGGCGATTAATGCCGACAATTCTTCAACCAGCTGTTGGTAAAGCGCTGGTTTCGGCTGTGTAGAATCAATGCGGCTCTCATGCATCGTGCGAACTCTCTACGGGAGAAGGGCAGCCATTCTAACTCCTCAATGTGATCTCGCCCGCTTCCTGCGTGCCGGACGCGCGTGTACCCTGCGCGCGGCTCGATTGCTAACAATAAACATCAGCGGTTGCGAGCATGGAGTCTGGAGCACGTCCTGAAATCCGCAGTGACGTCGCGCTCAGCGAGCGCGATGGCAAAGTCACGTCCGCAGTCATGCGGCGTGAGTTGCCGCCGGGCGAAATGGTTGGCCGCTATCGCATCGTGCGTCTGCTCGGACGCGGCGGCATGGGCTCGGTGTATCACGCCGAGCGCGCCGACGATCAATATCAGCAATCGGTTGCACTGAAGATCGTCGAGTGGGGTCCCGCAGTCAGCGATCTCGCCAGCCGTTTTCGTTCGGAACGACAGATCCTGGCACGGCTCGCGCACCTCAACATCGCTCGATTGCTCGACGGCGGTCAGCTGCAAGATGGCACGCCGTATCTGGTGATGGAACACATCACCGGCACGCGCATCGACTACTACTGCAAGGAACACAATCTCTCCACGCACGACAAGCTGAAGTTGATGCAGCAAGTGTGCGCGGCCGTGCAGTACGCGCATCAAAATCTTGTGGTCCATCGCGATCTCAAGCCATCCAACATTTTGGTGACCGACGAGAGCGTGGCGAAGCTGCTGGATTTCGGCGTCGCCAAGCTGCTGCGTCCGGACGCCGTGCTCAGCTCGCAGACGCAACTACTCGATCGCGTGCTGACACCCGATCATGCGAGCCCCGAACAATTGCTCGGCGATCCGGTCGGCACGCCATCGGATATCTATGCGCTCGGCGTGTTGCTGTATGAATTGTTGAGCGGTCATCGTCCTTACGAATTCAGCAACCTGACGAGCACCGAGATCGCGCGCATCGTCAGTCTCAACAGCCCGGCGCCGCCGAGTGCGCGAGTGCCTGCTGCGATGGATCGTCGTGCGCTGTCGACGGACCTCGACAACATCGTGCTCAAGGCCATGCATCGCGATCCCAACCGTCGCTATCAAACCGCGGCGGCGCTCGCGTTGGATATCCAGAATTATCTCGACGGGCGACCGGTCCAGGCGCGGCCGGATATGTGGACCTATCGGGCCAGAAAATTTCTGGTGCGCAATGGCTGGGCCGTGGCGGGAATCGTCGGATCGATGGTGATGATTAGCACCATCATCGCGTTCTACACCGCGCGGCTAGCCGAAGAGCGCGACCTCGCGCAACGTGAGCGCAAGGCCGCCGACAGTGTCGCCGAGTTCATGATCGATGTGTTCCGTCGCGCCAATCCGAACGAACGGCGCGGCGCCGAAGTCACAGTGCGCGATGCGCTCGACGCTGCCGCGAGTCGTATCGATCGCGATCTCGTCGGCCAACCGCAACTGCGACTCTCGCTCATGCGCAAGATGGGTCAGTCGTACAGCGGATTGGGACTGATGCCCGAAGCGCTCGGTCTCATGGAGCGGCAGGTGAGCCTGGCGCGCTCGCATTTCGGCGAGACCGACGCAGAGCTGGCGCGTGCGTTGGAAGCGCTCGGGCACGTTCACTTCTCGATGTCGAAATACGCAGCCGCCGAACAAGCTTTTGGTGAGGCAGAGTTGATCCGCATTCGTTTGGGTCTGGAGTCCGGCGCGGAATGGGCGCGTTTGTTACATGCCATCGCCACGAATCTGACCGCTCAGCAACGATTCGAAGAGGCGATTGCTTATCACCGCCGCGCTGAAAGCAGTGCGCGAGCGTTGCCTGCGTCGGAGAGCGCCACGCTCGGCAATGTTCTGCAAAGTTTCGCGTTGACGTATTCCGACTCGGGCGACTACGCCAAGGCGGAGGTCTATGCGCGCGAAGCGTTGCCGTTGGTCGAAGGCGCCACTTATGAAGGTCACGATCTGTACGCCAACGCGCTCAACACGCTGGGCATCGTCCTGCGACGACAATTCAAACTGGATGAATCCGAGGATGTGTATCGGCGCTTCGTCGCGCGACAGATCGCGATCCTCGGTAAGGATCATTTCCTCGTCGGCCGCGCGCAAAACAATCTGGCCACGGTGTTGCGTGCCAAGGGCGACTATCGAGCGGCGGAACAAACATTACTCGAAGCATTGCGCATCGGCTCAGCGGCTCGCGAGCCAGACCAGCTGGACCTGGCGATCTCACATCACAACCTAGGCGGCGTCTATCGCGAGGCGGGCAAGTTGACCCAGGCGCTCGAACACCTGGACCAGGCCATCGAACTCAAGCGTGGCGCAGTGGGGCCGGGCAGTCCGCAACTGGTCAGCTCGCTGCTGGAGAAATCCGCCGCCTTACGTGAGCTTGGCGAGCTCGCCGCCGCCAAGAGTGCGATCGAGGAAGCGCAGACCATCTCGACGCAACGCTTCGACCGCAGCGATCGCCGTCATGCGTTCGTGACGCTGGAGCGTGGCCGATTGAGTCTCGCCACTGGCGATCGAGCCACGGCGAACAGCGACTTACAAAGCGCGATCACGACACTGCGCGAGCAAGAAGAGCCCGGCCGTCTCGCCGAAGCGCTCTGTGCGCTGGCGGAGTTGCGCAGCTTGACCGGAAATATCGCCGAGGCGCGCCAGCTCCTGGGTGAAGCGGCGACGCTGCGTAGAAAAATCATGCCTGCCTCGCATCGGGCGCTCGCTGCCGTTCAACGACAGCTCAACGCGCTGCCCGGTCCGTAATATCTCCTTGTCCGTTGATGCGCGACTTGCCAGTTTCGGGCAAGCATTTCGCGGCCGTGGTCAACACTCGCAGCGTTGGCGGGTCGATAATGGCGTGGTCTCGATTCGGGCTCGTAGGAGAAAGGCATGCAGCAACGCAAACTCGGTACTCAAGGTCTGACAGTGTCCGCGCTCGGGCTGGGCTGCATGGGCATGAGCCCGATCTACGGCCTGACCGACGACACCGAATCGATCGCAACCATTCATCGCGCCATCGAGCTCGGCATCAACTTCTTCGACACCGCCGAGGTGTACGGTCCGTACATCAACGAGGAGTTGGTGGGCAAAGCGCTCAAGGGCAAACGCGAGCAGGTGGTGATCGCCACCAAGTTCGGTTTCGATCTCACTGTGCCCGAGGGGCAGGTCGCCGTGAACAGCCGGCCAGAGCACGTGCTGAAGACCGCCGACGAATGTTTGCGGCGACTGGGGACCGACTACATCGATTTGTTCTATCAGCACCGCGTCG
>JBEVKA010000324.1:0-5720 GCA_040509855.1 Steroidobacter sp. | reverse complement strand
GGCGGCGGCTGGTCGGTGTTCCCGACCGCAGCCACCGCGGCCGCGGGAAGCTGACGCCACTTGCAGGCCTAACGAAGCAACAGTCTCATGGACACTGAAACCAGCAACTCCACCGACATTTCGCACACCCTGCGGGAAGGGCTCGACGGTCCGCCGGCGTGGCAGAAGTACGCGAAGTGGGGCGTGCTCGCGGCGCTCGTCATCGTGGTCGGATATTTCCTGTTCTTTCGCAGCGACGGCAAAGCGCCGACCTATGTCACTCAGGACGTGACGCGTGGCGACCTGACCGTAACAGTCACCGCGACCGGCAATCTCGAGCCGCGCAATCAGGTCGAGATCGGCAGCGAGCTGTCGGGCACAGTCTCGAAGGTCAACGTCGATGTGAACGACCAGGTCAAGGAAGGCCAGGTGCTCGCCGTGCTCGACACCACGCGTCTGAAGGCGCAAGTGCTGCAAGCGGAAAGCTCGCTCGCCTCCTCTCAAGCGCGCGTGTTGCAAGCGGATGCGACTACGAAAGAATCGAAAGCGAATCTCGCGCGCCTGCAGAAGGTGCGTGAGCTGAGCGGCAACAAACTGCCTTCGCAACAGGATCTGGATGTGGCCGAAGCGGCCGTCGCACGAGCCGAAGGTGAAGCTGCCGCTGCTCGCGCTGCCGTGGCGCAAGCTCGTGCGAGTTTGGAAACAGTGAGCACCGATCTGCGCAAGACCGAAATCCGCTCGCCCATCAGCGGCGTGATCCTGGTGCGCTCCATCGAGCCCGGCCAGACCGTGGCGGCCACGATGACCGCGCCGGTGTTGTTCATCATGGCGGAAGACTTGAAGAAGATGGAGCTGCACGTGTCGGTGGACGAAGCCGACGTCGGCTCGGTGGAAATGGGCCAGCAGGCGAGCTTCACGGTCGACGCGTTCCCGAATCGCCGCTTCTCCGCTCGCATCACCCAAGTTCACTTCGCGTCCAGCAACACCAAGAGCTCGGCGTCATCGTCTTCGTCGGGTTCGAGCGGATCGAGTGCTACGTCGACCGGCGTCGTTACATATGAAACGGTGCTCGAAGTCGACAACCCCGAGCTGCTGCTGCGGCCGGGCATGACGGCCACCGCGGAAATCGTCACGACCAACATCGACAACGCGCTGTTGGTTCCGAACGCCGCGCTGAGATTCACTCCCGAAAGCGCTGAAGGAGCGCCCGGCGCGAATCAACAACGCAGCCCGCTCTCGGCAATCATGCCGATGCCGCGCTTCCGCATGGGTGGCAACCGTGGCCAGCAACAAGGTGCGGGCCGTCGCATGGGCAAGGCTTACATTCTCGAAGACGGCAAACCGGCGTTGGTGATGTTTCGCGCCGGCGCGACGGATGGCCGCATGACTCAAGTGCTGCCTTTCGATCGTCCACCGAATGCGGGCGGTGATCGTCCCGGCGCGCAAAGCGGCGGCAACGGCAATCGCATGGGCCCGCCCGGCATCAGCCCGGAAGAAATGCAGAAGGCGTTCGAGCGCAAGCTGGAGGAAGGCACCAAGGTCATCGTCGATTCTGGAGCCGCGACGCCGTGACCGGCATGCCCGCCACTCCCACACCGGTGATCGAGCTGTCGCAGGTCTCCAAGATCTACGGCCATGGCGAAGGCGAAGTGCGTGCCCTGCGCGGCATCGACCTGCGCATCAATGCTGGCGAATTCGTCGCCGTGATGGGACCGAGCGGCTCCGGCAAATCCACCTGCATGAACGTGCTGGGCTGTCTCGATACGCCCACCGGCGGAACATATAAGTTTCTTGGCGTACCGGTCGGCAGCATGAACGCGGATCAGCGCGCGTTGCTGCGGCGGAATTATCTCGGCTTCGTGTTCCAGGGTTTCAATCTGCTCAGCCGTACGACGGCGCTGGAAAACGTCGAGCTGCCGCTGGTGTATCGGCACGTGCCGAAAGAGCAGCGACGCGCGCTGGCTCGCAAGGCGTTACAAGAAGTCGGTCTGGCGGGTCGCGAATCTCACGTGCCGAGCCAGCTCTCCGGCGGTCAACAACAACGCGTTGCGATCGCGCGCGCCATCGTGTCGACGCCGCAAGTTTTGTTCGCCGACGAGCCCACCGGTAATCTGGACACCGCGACCAGCGCCGAGATCATGAAGCTGCTCACCGGACTGAACGAGCAGCGGGGCATCACCATCGCGATGGTGACACACGAACCAGACATCGCCAGCTGGACCCGACGCATCGTGCGCTTCCGCGACGGCAACATCGAAAGCGACCAGGTCAACGAGCCGGTGCGAGAGCTGTAATGTTCGGCAATGCCATCATCCTGGCCCTGCGCGAGATCCGTCGCAACGTGTTGCGTTCGTCGCTGACCATTCTCGGCATCGTCATCGGCGTCGGCGCGGTCATCACCATGGTGACCATCGGTGAAGGCGCGACGGCCAAGGTGCAGGCCGACATTCAAAAGCTCGGCTCCAACATGCTGCAGGTGTTTCGCGGCCAGGGCTTCGGCGGACCGGGCGGCGCGCGCTCGTCGGCGCCGCCGTTCACGATGGATGATGTGGAAGCGATCAGAAATGAAATAAACGGCGTGCGCGCCGTCGCACCCACGGCGGGCACAGCGACGCAAGCGATCTATGGCAACAGCAACTGGTCGACGCAGGTCACTGGCAGCGACGATCAATACATTTCCGTACGCGACTGGCCGCTGACGACTGGTCGCAATTTCTCCGAGTCCGAAGTACGTGCCGGCGCCGCGGTTTGCATTCTCGGCGAAACCGTCAAGCGCGAGTTGTTCGGGCAGGAGGATCCGCTCGGTGCGAGCATTCGTCTCGCCAAGCTGTCGTGCCAGGTCATCGGCGTGCTCAGCGCCAAGGGACAGTCGAGCTTCGGTCAGGATCAGGACGATCTGGTGTTGCTCCCACTGCGAACCGTGCAGCGGCGCATGACGGGCAATTCCGATGTGGGCTCCATGATGGTGTCGGCGCGCGATGGCGTGGCGACGGAAAAAGTGCAGGCCGATCTCGAACGGCTGATGCGCGAACGTCGCAAGATTCGCATGGGCGCCGACGACGACTTCACGGTGCGCGACCTGAAAGAGATCAGCAGCGCGATGACGTCCACCACTCGCGTGCTCACGACATTGCTTGCCGCCGTCGCTGCGGTCAGCTTGCTGGTCGGTGGCGTCGGCATCATGAACATCATGTTGGTGTCGGTGACCGAACGCACGCGTGAAATCGGCACGCGCCTCGCGGTCGGCGCGATGGCGAGCGATGTGTTGTTGCAGTTCCTGATCGAAGCCGTCACGTTGGCTGCGTTCGGCGGCATCATCGGCATCGTGCTCGGGTTGTCGGCGGGCGCGCTCGCGACTCACGCGTTTCAGGTGCCGTTCGTGCTGAACATGGGCGTGGTGATGTTGTCGTTCGCGTTCTCGGCGGCGGTCGGCATCATCTTCGGATATTTCCCGGCGCAGCGCGCCGCGCAGCTGGATCCGATCGAAGCGTTACGCCACGAATAATCGTTCTTACATGAACGAAAATCGCCGGCACGCGGCGACAGTCGCGCAGGCTCGGTGCCGGGCTTAAGATCCGGCGCATGCTATTCCGCTCCGTCGTCATCTGTTGCGCGTTGTTACTTTCCGCCTGCGGCACGTTGCCGAACGGCAAGCGCTGGGGCGAAGACGCGACGTTGCTTCCCGGTTGGGAACGCGTGCAAACATCGGCGATCAATGCCGCCAAAGATCCGTGGACCTGGGGTCCGCTGCTCGGCGCGGCGGCATTTCAGATCGATGACTTCGATGAACGCACGTCCGACTGGGCGCGAGATCACACACCGGTCTTTGGCTCACAACGCAGTGCTGAACAATGGAGCGATGATTTGCGCTCCGCCTCCAGCTTCGCGCACTACGCTTCCATCCTCGCGACGCCTGGTGGTGAGCAGCCCGGCGAATGGATCGTCAGCAAAGTCAAAGGTACATTGGTTGGCGTCGCCGCGGTGAGCGCGACCGGGCAGATCACCAACCGGTTGAAAGACGCGACGGATCGCGAGCGGCCCAATGGCCAGGATGGCGAGAGCTTCCCTTCGGGTCACACCTCCGCATCGTCCGTCCATACCAGACTGGCCTCGCGCAATCTGAAATCCATCGCGATGTCGGATGGCACGCGCACGACGCTGGATATCGGCTTGCACGCACTCACGTTCGGCACTTCGTGGGCGCGCATCGAAGCCGGCTACCACTATCCCGCCGATACACTTTTCAGCATGGCGCTCGGCAACTTCCTCGCTTCCTTCTTCAACGATGCTTTCATGGGCCTGCCCGAAGGCAACGCCGGCCTCGCGTTCCAGGCCATCGAAGACGGCGCCGTCGTGCGCTGGCACGCGCGCTTCTAGCGTACGCGGCTGAATGCGGACACAATCCGTCCGTTCATTCTTCATTCGCCGGTACTTTCTATGAAAACCCGAGCCGCCGTCGCGTTCGCCGCTGGTAAACCCCTGGAAGTCATGACGCTGGAGCTGGACGGGCCCAAGGACGGCGAAGTGCTGGTCGAGATCAAGGCCACCGGCATCTGCCACACGGACGAATTCACCCGCTCCGGCGCCGATCCCGAAGGCCTGTTTCCAGCGATCTTCGGGCACGAAGGCGCGGGTGTGGTCGTCGACGTGGGCCGCGGCGTCACGTCGCTGAAAAAAGGCGATCACGTCATTCCGCTGTACACGCCCGAGTGCCGGCAATGTAAGTCCTGTTTGTCGCGCAAGACCAATCTGTGCACCGCCATTCGCGCCACCCAGGGCAAAGGCCTGATGCCCGACGGCACCAGCCGCTTTTCCATCGGCAAGGATCGGGTGCATCACTACATGGGATGCTCCACGTTCTCGAATTACACCGTGATGCCCGAGATCGCGCTGGCCAAGATTCGCGAGGACGCGCCGTTCGACAAGGTTTGTTACATCGGCTGCGGCGTGACGACTGGCGTTGGCGCGGTCATCAACACTGCGAAGGTTGAACCAGGCGCGAACGTCGTCGTGTTCGGTCTCGGTGGCATCGGCCTCAACGTGATTCAGGGCGCGCGCCTGGTAGGCGCGAACAAGATCATCGGCGTCGACATCAATCCGGCGCGCAAGGCGTTGGCCGAGCAGTTCGGCATGACTCATTTCGTGAACCCCAAGGAAGTCGGCGGCGACCTGGTGCAGTACCTCGTGTCGCTCACCGATGGCGGAGCTGACTACAGCTTCGAGTGTGTCGGCAATGTCGATCTCATGCGCCAGGCGTTGGAGTGCTGCCATCGCGGCTGGGGCGTCAGCGTCGTCATCGGCGTGGCGGGCGCGGGGCAGGAGATCAAGACGCGTCCTTTCCAACTGGTGACCGGTCGGGTTTGGAAAGGCACGGCGTTCGGCGGCGCGCGCGGGCGCACCGATGTACCGAAGATCGTCGACTGGTACATGGACGGCAAAATCAGGATCGATGAGCTCATCACCCACCAGATGCCGCTCGATGACATCAATCGCGCGTTCGATCTGATGCACTCGGGCGAGTCGATTCGTTCCGTCGTGGTGTATTGACAGGGATTTCTAGCGCGGAGGCGCAGTCATGACACTCAATCTCATTTCCGAGCATGGTTGTTTCGGCGGCCAGCAGTTCTTTTATTCGCACGAGTCGCGCGAGTGCCGCACCGAGATGCGCTTCTCCGTGTACGTGCCGCCGCAGGCTGAGCAACGTGAAGTGCCGGTGCTCTACTACCTTGCCGGTCTTACGT
>JBEVKA010000323.1:0-12823 GCA_040509855.1 Steroidobacter sp. | reverse complement strand
CGCGACCGAGAACGCCATCGCGAAGTAGATGTAACCCTTCGGGATGTGGAAGCCGAGGCCTTCGCCCACCAGCGCCACGCCGATCAGGATCAGGAACGACAGCGCCAGCATCTTGATGGTCGGATGACGATCGACGAAATCGCTGATCGGGCCGGCCAGGAACATCATCACCAGCACCGCGACCACCACGGCCGCGATCATCACCTGCACGTGATCGGCCATGCCGACGGCGGTGATGACCGAGTCGAGCGAGAACACGATGTCGATGATTGCGATTTGAGTAATCACGCCGCCGAAGCTCGCGCCTCCCTTGGCCGCGCGCTGCTCGCCCTCGCCTTCCAGGCTGTGATGAATTTCCAGCGTGCTCTTCGCCAGCAGGAACAGACCGCCGCCGAACAGGATCAAGTCACGTCCCGAAATGCCGCGACCCAGGATGCTGAACAGCTCCGCCGACAGCCCCATCACCCAGGTGATCGACAGCAGCAGCAGGATGCGGGTAATCATGGCCAGCGCCAGGCCGATGGTGCGGCCACGGCCGCGCTGCTCCGGCGGCAGCCGGCCGACCAGGATGGAAATGAAAATGATGTTGTCGATGCCGAGCACGATCTCCAGGGCCGTGAGCGTCAGGAACGCCAGCCATACTTGGGGATCGGTCAAGATTTCCACGGCGTACTCCCGGTAAAGGCTCGGAGACTCAATCGTTGCTCAGATCGACCGCGCCGGGCTCACGACGCGACACGAAGATCGACGCCAGGATACCGATCAGCAGGAAGCCGACGATCACGCCCAGCGAGATCGCGTGCGGAATTTCCAGATGATGGTGCAGCATCATTTTCACGCCGACGAAGGCCAGGATGAAGATCAGGCTGAACTTGATGTACTTGAACATCATCATCAGCCCGGCGATGGCGAAATACAGCGAGCGCAGGCCGAGGATGGCGAACGCATTGGAGGTGAACACGATGAACGGCTCTTGCGTCACCGCGAAGATCGCCGGAATGGAATCGACCGCGAACACCACGTCGGCGAAGTCGACCAGCAGCAATGTGACGAACAACGGCGTGGCGGCGCGCGCGCCGTTCACCATCGTGAAGAACCGGTCGCCGTCGAGTTGATCCGTCACTGGATATACACGCCGCGCCAGTTTCACCAGGCCGCTCTTGCCCGGATCGAACTGATCGTCCTCGCTCTTGAGCATCCGCGCCGCCGACAGCAACAAGATGGCGCCGAACACATAGAACATCCAATCGAAGGCGTGAATCAACGCCGCGCCCGCCGCGATCATCGCGCCACGCAGGAGGATGGCGCCGACGATGCCCCAGAACAGCACGCGGTATTGATATACCGGCGGAATCTTCATGTAGGTGAAGATCACCGCGATCACGAAAATATTGTCGACCGACAGCGACCACTCGAGCAGATAGCCGGTGATGAATTGGATCGCGGCTTCGCCGCCGCGCGGCGCGTCGGGCGAGACACGCCAGTCGAACCAGTGGTGTTCGTAGACGCCGTACACCAGGCCGGAGAACGACAGCGCCACCAGGATCCACACCACCGTCCAGCCGAGCGCCTGGCGGACGCTCATCTCCTTCGATTCCCGATGCAGGACGCCGAGATCCAGCGCCAGCACGCCGATGAAGATGACGAAGAAACCGACCCAGACCAGCATGCTCATGACTTAGTTGTTCTCGACCGACAGTGTCATGCGATGGTGGCGGTCATTTACGGGAGCGCATCTATTTCCGAAGGATCCTTACGCTGTTCAATGAGATCGAGCGCGGAAAGTTTCATGTCCAGCGCCAGAGCGCCGGCGACATAGATCGAGGAGTAGGTACCGACCAGGATGCCGATCGTCAGCGCCCACGAGAAGCCGCGCAACGTTTCGCCACCTTCGATCAGCAATACCACCACGACCAGCAGGGTCGCGCCCGACGTGATGATGGTTCGCGACAGCGTCTGGTTGATGGACGCGTCCATGATTTCTTCCGGCGTCGAACGCCGCATCGAGTGGAAGTTCTCACGCACTCGGTCGAACACCACGACGGTGTCGTTCAACGAGTAGCCGATGACGGCAAGAATCGCCGCCAGCACCGCCAGGTCGAACGGAATGTCCGTGACGGCGAAGAAGCCGAGAATGAGCAACGGATCGTGCAAGGTCGCGATCACGGCGCTGATGCCCATCTTCCATTGGAAACGGAACCAGGTGTAGATGCCGATCAGCACGAACGTAAACAGAATCGCCAGACCGCCCTGGTTGGTCAGCTCCTGACCGACCTGCGGACCGACCACCTCGGCGCGACGCAGTTCGACGTTTGGATCCACCTTCTTCAATGCCGCCGTGACCGTGGCGCTCACCTGGTTCACGTCCTGCCCTTGTTTCGGCAGCAGCCGCACCAGCACAGTACGCTCATCGCCAAAGTTCTGGACTTGCGCCTCGTGAATGTCGGCCTCGGCCAGCGCACCACGCGTGCGCTCGATGTTGGCCGTCTGCGGATACGCGAACTCGAGCACCACACCACCGGTGAAGTCGATGCCCAGGTTCAGACCGTGCACGAACAACATCACGATGGACGCGATGATGGCGGCGCCCGATACCCCGTACCACACCTTGCGGGTGTGCATGAACGGGTATTTGGTGACCTTGTGAAAGAACTCCATGGCGTGGCGCTCTTAAATAGAGAGGGATTCGAGCCGGCGACGACGACCCCAGATCGCATGGACCAGGGCGCGGCTACCGACCACGGAAGTGAACAACGAAGTGATGATGCCGAGCGTCATCACGATGGCGAAGCTGCGAATCGTGCCAGTGCCGAAGGCGAACAGCACCACGCCGGCGATCAGCGTCGTGACGTTCGAGTCCGCGATGGTGGCGAAGGCCTTGCTGAAACCTTCATTGATCGCAGCCAGCGGCGAATTGCCGGCGCGCAGCTCTTCGCGAATACGTTCGTAGATCAGGATGTTCGCGTCCACCGCGATACCCATGTGGAACACGACGGCGGCGATGCCGGGCAACGACAGCGACGCCTGCAGCATCGACAACAAACCGACGGTGAGGATCAGGTTCGCCAGCAGCACGGCGTTCGCAACCCAACCGAACGCGCGGTAGTAAACCGCCATGAACGCGAACGTGAGCAACAGGCCGATGGCCATCGCGCGGATACCGCGATCGATGTTGTCCTTACCGACGCTCGGACCGACCGAACGCTGCTCGACGATGGTCTGCGGAGCCGCCAACGCACCCGAACGCAGCAACAGCGCCAACTCGCGCGCTTCGGTCGCCGCGAGGCCGGTGATGCGGAAACTCGACGACAGCACGCTCTGAATCGTCGCAGCGTTGATGACGCTTTCTTCGGTGCACAGATTGCCGCTGCGCTGACCTTCGCAGCGCTCGCCTTCGGCGAGTTGTTTCTTTTCGATGAACACGACCGCCATGCGCTTGCCGACGTTGTCGCGCGTCACTTCCATCATCGACTTGCCGCCGCGCGCGTCGAGCGTCACATTCACTTGCGGTGAGCCTTCGGAGAAACCGGAGCTCGCATCGGACAACTGTTCGCCGGTCGCGATGATGTCGCGCTTCACCAGGATGGGCCGGCCGTCACGCTCCAGCAGCAGCTTGGAACCGATCGGCACACGCTTGGTCTGCTGAGCTTCGTACGGATTGTTGGTCTCGTCGACCAGGCGGAATTCCAAGGTCGCAGTCGCGCCCAGCACGCGGATCGCTTCGTTCGGATCCTGCACGCCCGGCAGCTGCACGACGATGCGATTGATCGCCTGGCGCGTGACGATGGGCTCGGAGATGCCGAGTTCATCGACGCGATTGCGCAGCGTGGTGATGTTCTGCTGAACGGCGATGTCCTGACGGCGCTTGACCTCGGCCGGCGTCATGCGCATTTCGAGCACCAGGCCTTCCGCGCCCTGGCTCGAAGTCACCAACACTCCGCCATCCGGCGTGCGCAGAGCCTCCAGTGCTTTAGATTCGTCGGCAGGATCGCGTAGCGCGACTCGCACCACATCGCCATTGCGGGTCACGGCGGTGTAACCGATCTTCCGATCTCGCAAGGTCGTGCGCGTGTCCCGCTCCATGCGGTCGAGCGATTGCTCGATCGCGCCCTGCGTATCCACTTCATATACGAAGTGCACGCCGCCGCGCAGATCCAGACCCAGGCTCATGGGCTTCAAACCGATCCTGCGCATCCACTCCGGCGCGCGCGAAGCGGACGACAGCGCCACCAGGAATTCGCCGTTACCACGCTTGGCGATGGTATCGCGTGCCTTGGTTTGAGTGGCGGTGTCCGCGAAGCGCAGCACCAGCCGATCCTTTTCCAGATACGAAGTTTCGACCGGCACGCCGTCGGCGCTCAGCAGGTTCGTCACCTGATCGGTCTTGGCCTGATCCATGGGCGCACGGTCGTTGCGAGACAGCTGCAACGACGGCCCTTCGCCGAACACGTTGGGCAACGCGTACAGCGTGCCGACCACCATCACGATGATGACCAGCCAGTATTTCCACTTGGCGAATTGATACATGGGAATGTCGCGGAGATGGGTTCGGGTGCGAGCGCCGGCAAGCGCCGGCTCAGGCGCTCTTCAAGGTGCCCTTGGGCAGAACCTGCGCCACCGCCTGGCGCTGCAGTTTGATGTTGACGCCGGAGGCCACTTCGATGGTGAGGAACTGTTCGCTGACCTCGGTCACCTTGCCGAGAATGCCGCCGTTGGTCACCACCTCGGCGCCCACTTCCAGCGTCGAAACCATGGCGCGATGTTCCTTGGCGCGCTTGGTCTGCGGCCGGATCAGCAGGAAATAGAACACCACGAAAATCAGCACCAGCGGCAAGAATTGCATGAGCGCGCTAGGCTGGGCCGGGGCGCCCTGTGCCTGGGCGGCGGCGGTGGAAATCAACCAATCCATTTTGCGATGCCCCCGATAAAGAGTGCGAAAACCTTGGGAATGCGTGACCTGGCGTGGTGCCCGGCCCGGCAAAGAGCGGCGCATTATACACACCGCCCCTCCAGACTCATTCTCTGATCGAAAGCCAGCGGCGTACGGACTGCGGGAAGTCCTGCCAGCCACCGCCGGCGGGAGGGGTCGCGATACACTGTCGGCCCCTGGTCGATGGGCCCGCGCCAACTACATGCTTTCTCGCGACGTTCTGATCCTGCTGCTGCTGATCCTGCTGAATGGCTTCTTCGCCCTGTCCGAGATGGCGCTGGTCGCCGCCAAGCGGGCCCGCCTGCAGGCCGCCGCCGAGCAGGGCCGAGCCGGCGCGAAGTCGGCGCTGGCCTTGATGGAAGATCCCACCGCGCTGCTGTCCTCGATCCAGATCGGCATCACCGTCATCGGTCTGGTCAGCGGCATCTATAGCGCCAATGTATTCGCCTCGCCGCTGGCCAACCTGTTCGTGGAACTCGGCCTGCCCGCCGAGTACGCCGAGGAAGGCGCCTATGCCGTGGTCGTGCTGCTGGTGACGTTCGTCTCGCTGACGCTGGGCGAGCTGGTGCCCAAACGCGTCGCGCTGTTGCACGCCGAGTCGCTGGCCATCGTGGTCGCGCCGTTCATGCGTTTCTTCGCCAAGTTCATGGCGCCGCTGGTGTGGTTGCTGCGCATGGCGGTGGACGCGATCCTCAAAGTGTTGCCCGTGTCGTCGGCGCCGCAGTCGGCGGTAACTGAAGACGACGTGCGCGCACTAGTCGCCGAAGGCACGCAGGCCGGCGTATTTCTCGCGTCCGAGCGACGATTGCTCGAGGGCGTACTGGCGCTGGCCGATCGCAAGGTCGGTTCTATCATGGTGCCGCGGCAGGACATCATCTGGCTGGACATCGAAGAGCCGATCGCGGTGCTGTGGCAACGATCCAAGGAAAGCGGCCACGCGCGCTTCCTGGTCTGCCGCGAAAAGTTCGACAACCTGCTCGGCATGATTACGCTCGCCGACCTGAGCGAAGCGCTTCATCGCGGCCAGCTCGATCCGGAAAAAGATCTGGAGCCGCCGCTGCACATCCCCGATTCGATTTCAGTGCTGCAGCTGTTGGATCAGTTCCAGCGCTCCAGCACCCACCTCGCGGTGGTCACCGATGAATACGGCGAAATCGAGGGCATCACCACGCCCATCGACATTCTCAAGGCGATTGCCGGCGAGTTGCCCGACCTGGGCAGTCGCGAGCGCGCCGAGTGGGTGCAACGAGAAGACGGCTCGTGGCTGGTCGACGGCCACATGCCGATCGAAGAGTTACAACAACGACTCGGCCGGCGCGACATGGGCGGCCGCGACTATCACACCGTCGCGGGTTTCGTGCTCGCGCGCCTCGGCCGCATTCCCAAGGCCGGCGACACCGTGACCTGGCGCGATCTCAAGATCGAGATCGTCGACATGGACGGCGTGCGCATCGATAAGATTCTGTTGAAGAGAGTGGCAGTTAGCGGATAGCGGTTGGCGGTTAGCGGTTGGTCAGAGGCTCGCGGCACTAACCGCCCACCGCTAACCGCCAACCGCTTCTCCTTCCGTCGAATGTTCCTCGTGCCACTCGCGCCAGATCGCCAGCGACACCGCCAGCAGCACAGGGCCGATGAACAGGCCCACCAGCCCAAACGCGAGCACGCCGCCGAGCACGCCGAATACGACGAGCAGGAATGGCATGCGCGTGGCGTTGGAGATCACCAGCGGGCGCACGATGTTGTCGACCCAGCTGACCAGGATCAGGCCCCACAGGATCAGGCCGATGCCGTCGAACAACTCGCCTCGGATCAGCGCCCACGCCGCGAGACTGCCCCACACCATCGGCGCGCCGAACGGAATCAGCGCGATCATCACGGTGACTGCGCCCATCAACGCCGGCGCCTGCACGCCGAAGATCCAATAACCAATTCCCGCGGCGATACCTTGCGCCAACGCGCCGAGCATCAGCGCGTACACCACCGCCTGCGTCGTGTGGCCGGCCGCATCTAAATAGTCATGCACGCGCGGGCCGAGAATTCCTCCCAGCACGGCGCGCGCTTCGCGCATCAGCCGCGGCCCATCACGCAGCAGGAAGAACATCGAGAACACCGCGAAGAACAGCTTCGCGACATTGCGCCCCACGCCGCCGATCAGTCGCGACACTTCCAGCGACGACTGCTCCATCAGCACCACCAATTGCTCGCGCAACGCTTTTGGATCGGCTGCGATTTGATTGAGCATGTCCTGCGCTTGCGTGCCGACCCACGGCAGATCGCGGATCGCGCTCGGCAGCTGCGGATTGGTGGCGAGGAATGTCTGCACCTCCGCGTACGCCCCCATCGCCTCGACCCGCAACAGCAGGACCAGCCACACCAGCGGCACGACGATGATGATGGTGACGATGAGCGTAGTAATCAGCGACGCCGCGGAGCTGCGCCCGCCGCACAACTTCAGGATGCGCAAGTGCATCGGCCAGCTGACGTAAGCGAGGATCGCACCCCAGATCAGCGGCACGATGAACGGCTGCAATACCGAGAAGGTCAGCAGCAGGATGCCGAGGATCAAGCCTGCGACGAGCAGGCGGCGGAACCAGGGCGCGGTGGGCAGATCGGCGAGCATTGAACTTCTTGGTGTCGTCAGGCGCGTCGACGAAGGGGGCATGGCGGTGTTCGCTATTGAGCTGGACCGGCGGACTCATGCTTCGTACGACGAGCGTAAAAATCCGCGGCGAAGGCTTCGAAACGCTGCTCCTCGATGGCGGTGCGGATGGATTGCATCAAGGACAGGTAGAAGTGCAGATTATGAATGCTGCCGAGGCGCGCGGCCAGGATTTCCCCGCAGCGATCCAGGTGTCGCAAATAAGCACGGCTGTAATTCGTGCAGGTGTAACACGAACATGCTGGGTCGAGCGGACCGGTGTCGGTCTCGTACTGCGCGTTGCGGATGCGGACCACGCCGGTGCTCGTGAACAAATGACCATTGCGCGCATTACGCGTCGGCATCACGCAATCGAACATGTCCACGCCACGGCGCACGGCCTCCACCAAGTCCTCGGGTGTGCCCACTCCCATGAGATAGCGCGGCCGCTCCTTCGGTAAATGCGGAATGACCGCTTCGAGCATGTGCTCGCGCTCCTCCTTCGGTTCGCCCACGGCCAGGCCGCCGATGGCATAGCCGTCGAAACCGATCTCGCGCAGCCCCGCCGCCGATTCCGCGCGCAACGCTGGATACATGCCGCCTTGGACGATGCCGAACAGCGAGTTCGGATTTTGCAGTCGATCGAATTCCGCGCGGCTGCGCGAGGCCCAGCGCAACGACAGCTCCATCGAGTGCCGTGCCTGTGCTTCGGTCGCGGGATACGGCGTGCATTCGTCGAAGATCATCACCACGTCGGAATCCAGGTCGCGCTGGACCTGCATGGATTTCTCGGGCGTCAACATCACCGCGTCACCGTTGATGGGCGAACGGAAGTTGACGCCCTCCTCGGTGATCTTGCGCATGGTCGCGAGGCTGAACACCTGGAAGCCGCCCGAGTCGGTGAGGATCGGCTTCTCCCAATGCATGAACCGATGCAGCCCATCGTGAGCGCGGATCACGTTCATGCCCGGCCGCAGCATCAGATGAAACGTATTGCCGAGCACGATCTGCGCGCCCATGCCGAGCAGCTCTTCGGGCGTCATCGCCTTCACCGTGCCGTACGTGCCGACCGGCATGAAGATGGGCGTCTCGACCACGCCGCGCGGAAACGTCAGCCGGCCGCGACGCGCGCCGCCATCGGTTCCCAACAGATCGAACGTCATTCCCATACTTAAACTTCCGCGCGCCGCTGCTCAACGAACATGGCGTCGCCGTAACTGAAAAAACGATAGCGCTGCGCGACCGCGTGCCGGTACGCACTCAATATTTGCTCGTAGCCGCCGAACGCGCACACCAGCATCAATAAGGTCGACTCGGGCAAATGAAAGTTGGTGAACAACGCGTCGACCACGCGAAAGCGATAGCCAGGCGTGATGAACAGCCGCGTCTCGCCGTCGTACGGCTGCAATGATCCCGACTGCGCCGCTGCTTCCAAACTGCGCACCACTGTCGTGCCGATGGCGACGATACGTCCGCCGCGAGCTTTGGTGTTTGCAATCGCCGCGCATGTATCAGCGCTGACGCTGATGCGTTCCGCGTGCATGCGATGCTGCTGCAGATCCTCGACACGGATGTTTTGAAACGTGCCGGCACCGACGTGCAAAGTCACAAACGTCGACTCCACGCCTTTGTCTTTACAGCGCGCGAGAACGTTGTCATCGAAATGCAAACCCGCGGTCGGCGCGGCAACGGCGCCTGGCTCGCGCGCATAGATGGTTTGATAGCGAGTCGCGTCATCCGCCTCGGCGCTACGCTCGATGTACGGCGGCAAGGGCATCGCGCCGTGATTCTGAAAGTACTCGAGCGGCTCGGCGCTCAATTCCAGTTCGAACAGATCGTCGTGTCGGCCGATATAGCGCGCTTCGACGCCGCCGGGCAGCGCCACGGGCGCATCCGCGCGCAATGGCTTACTCGCGTGAACGTGCGCCAGGATGCGGCTTCCACCGAGCACCCGTTCCAGCAAGATCTCGACCTGTCCGCCAGTGGGTTTGACGCCGCGAACGCGCGCTGGAATCACGCGTGTGTCGTTGAATACGAGCAGATCGCCCGCGCGCAGCAGGTCTGGAAAATCAGTGAATCGCAGGTCGCGCAGCAACGGGGCGAGCGGGACGTGCAGCAGCCTGCCACCCGCCCGGTGCGCCGGGGGGTGCTGAGCAATCAGTTCGACCGGGAGGTCATAGGCAAAGTCGCTGCGCCGCATGCGGCACGCACGGTATCAGAAGAAGGCCGCCGGCGCAGAATGCCGGCGGCCTCGGGGCGATCAGGCGGGTTCGTCCTGAATGGTGATGGTGCGGACCTCGCCAGGCTCGCCGGGAGGGGGCGGCGGCGGAAACAGCGGCGTCAATGGCATCGCCGGCATGGCCGGTTTCAGAATGATTTCGTCTCTGCCGCGCACGCCCGCCTCGGGAAACGGCATCAGGCTGTCATCGTGGGTAAAGCCGAGGCCGAAAGGCACCGCGGCGGCCGCAACCGGGTCGTCGGGAACGGTCACTTCGAATGTCATGCGCTTCTTCATGCGCAACACGCCGAGCTTCAACTCCTCGCCCGCTTGATACGAGCCGAGGATGCGGAAGGCATGCGTGGGATTGGACGGTGTGCGGCCGTCGATGTCGACGATCACGTCGCCGTCCTCGAGCTTGAGACGACTGTCCGCCGGCGCGCGCACTACCAGCAGCCCTTTTTCCGTGCCGAAGTACTGTCCGAGCTTGGGTGTCAGCGGCACAAGTTCCGCGGAACCGAACACGCCGATCGCACGCATCATGGCGAGCGGCGCCGGGAACGGCGAGGCGTGCGTGAACTCACCGCGCACCGCCATTGGCCGGGTTGCGAATATGCGATCCATCGGCGCCTGCGCGGTCACGGTCGCGGTAGCCACCTTCTTGTCACGACGGTACTTGAGCTGCACCTTGTCGCCCGGCTTCACTTCGCTCATCGCCTGCATCAACACCGCGCGCGACGATACATCGCCGTCGCGCTTGAGTTGCTTGTCACCAATCGAGAGCAACACATCGCCCGCCTTCAGCCCCGCGCTTTCAGCCGCGCCGCCCGGGCTCACGCTGGCGACGGTGACGCCTTCAGGCAAGTCCTCTCCGACGCGCGGGCCGAGATTGATCCCGAGCATCGCGCGCGGCGCGCCGATGCGGGTGAAATGACGAATCGAAGGCACCGCGTGCTCCGACATGGACATGCTCAGCTCCGCGACTTCTCTCGCGGCGGTATCCAAACGCCGGCGCGCGTCTTCGAGCTTGCGTTCAGTCTCGGCCTGAGATTGCTCATCTTTCTTCTCGGCTTCAGCAGCGATCACCGATGCCGTGGCCAGCACCGCAGCCAAGGCCAGCACCACTGCGCGCGCCTTCGACGACTTCGATCGCAATGACATCGCGTTCATATCGTGCGTCTCCAATAGAACCAGAAGCTAAAACCAGAGGCTCCCCGCCTCGGCGTAGCGAACCTTCACCAACGAATCCATCAACTCCACGCGCTCGCTCCACAAGCGTCGCGACTGCTCTTCGCTCAAGTCATCATCGGGAGCGCTCGACAGCTGAAAATCCAGCCAGGCGATGCGCTGTTCGATCGTGTCGATAGTCGCGGCCGTCGACACGCGCTCGATACGCGGACGCTGCGGCAGGGTCTGCAGAATTTGTTCGAGGTGCTGTGACTGCGCGACCAGCTGATCCAGATGCAGCACATCGTCCTGCGCGGCTTGTTCATTCACGACCTTCGGTGGCGTGCTGTTCGCGCTGGGCTGGCTGCTTTGTCGATCGCCGTGGCGAGCAATCAATGCAATCGCCGTGAGCGTCACCACTGCTGCGGCGGCGGCCGCAAAGCCGATCCTGCGAGGCGCAACCACGGCGCGTCGCTGCGGAATCGTTTGCTGAATACGCGCCCATGACATCTCAGGCGGATCCAGCTGCGGCAGCGACTGCATCTCGACGCGAATCGCGGACAGCCGTTGCAACTCGCCGGTGCAAACGGGGCACGCCCTGACGTGCGCCGCTACCTCCGACGCGACGGGCTCGCCGTCGCGAAGGCTCAACAAGTGCTCGATACGTGCGTGCATGGCGATGACCCAGCCGGTTGCTCCAGCAGCTCGCGCAGGCGCGCGTGCGCCCGAGCCAACTGCGACTTAGAAAAACTCGCCGTGCGTCCAAGCAGGCGCGCGATCTCCCCGTGCGTATAACCTTCCACATCGTGCAGCCACACCACACTGCGCGTCAGCGCTGGAAGCGTAGCCAAGGCCCGTTCAACATCCGCGCTCGCGGCCGCCTGCGCGTCCGGACGCGTCGCCGGATCCAGCAGCACCACCGGCGCGGTCGATTCATCATCCTGATCCAGGTACAGCAGGCTGCGATGCCAGGGCGAGCGCAAGTACATCAAGCACTTGCTGACCGCGATACTGCGCACCCAGCCGCCGAACGCCCCCTCGCCCGAATACGCGCCGATATTGCGTAGAACTTCGACGAAGGTCTCCTGAAACAGCTCGTCCGCGATCGCACTCCGCACTACCAGGCGCCGGATCAGGGTGTAGATGGGCCGGCGGCACGCCGTATAAATAGTCTCGTGTGCCCGCGCATCGCCCCCTTGGGCAGCCCGGACCACTTCGACGGGGACCTCGATGCCCTGAAAGTGCGCCATTGCCTGCTTTGATGCCGCCGCCGGCAAAAAGGTCGCAGCCGACGCGCCCCCCAATCGACAAAAGACTGGCGACGAGGGGCTAGCCGCCTCAGGGCAATTCGCTATAATCGCCGCCCTTCGCGACTCCCCAGCCGGTGTGGCGGAACTGGTAGACGCAGCGGACTCAAAATCCGCCGCCCTTAAAAGCGTGTGGGTTCGATTCCCTCCACCGGCACCATCTCGGCGTCCGACCCTCCGTCGGCATCGCTCAAATCCCTGAAATGCCTTGTTTTTCTGCGGAAATTCAGTCGCAGAGCATCTGCTGCCGTCCGAGAGCAGCAGAGCCAAGAGTGGGATACCAACGCACCAGCGCATCTAGCGTGACCAGCGTGTCGAGTTCGCTGAGTGCTCTGCGCCCTAATGCATAAGGTCTGCGTGCGAGTCGACGGCGTTCGGCATCCGTGAATCGAAGGCGACGGTTGGGCCCCTCCTCGGCTCAAATGAGCCGCTCTAATTATTGGACACTACGGGCTCCCACGTGGGTTGTTGATAGGACACGCATAGGCCCTGCGCCGATATATGCGCAAGGCCGACGCGCAGTTAGGCACTTTAGTATGGAGACGTTATGAAGACCTCGCTCA
>JBEVKA010000322.1:0-4683 GCA_040509855.1 Steroidobacter sp. | reverse complement strand
CCCCTTGGCTGCGGGCCACGACCATGGCGGCGGCCATGACGAGCACGATCATGACCATACGGCCGGCGCGAGCGGCGGCATCCTAGCCACGGCCTTCGGGCTCACTGCCCTGTTCATGTTGATCGAGTTCGTCGGCGGCCTGCTCGCGAGTTCGCTGGCACTGATGGCGGATGCCGGACACATGCTGACCGACGCGGCGGCGTTGGCGCTCGCATGGGCTGCGATCCGCATAGCTTCACGCCCGGCAGACGCCAAGCGATCGTTCGGCTATCAACGACTGCGCGTGCTCGCGACGTTCGTGAATGGCTGCGCGCTGTTGTTCATCGTCGCGTGGATCGGCATCGAGGCCGCGCAACGCCTCATCAATCCTGTTCCAGTGAACGCCACGGCGATCCTGTGGATCGGCAGCTTGGGTCTCGCCGTCAACCTGATCGTCTTCGCCATGCTCCGGCGCGGCGACTCGCACGACATGAACATCTCGGCCGCTACGTTGCATGTCCTCGGCGACTTGCTCGGATCGGTCGCTGCCATCGTCGCTGCGATCATCATTCTCTGGACCGGCTGGCTGCCCATCGATCCGTTGCTGTCACTGCTCGTCAGCGCGTTGATCGTCAAGAGCGCGGTGGCGCTGGTGCGCCGGTCCGCTCACATCTTGATGGAAGGCTCGCCCGAGTGGCTCGATCAGGGCGAGCTCCGCCGCACGCTCGAACAAAAGATTCCAGCTGTGCGCGACGTGCATCATGTGCACACGTGGTCGGTTGGCCCACAGGAAACGTTGCTCACGATGCACGCGCAGGTCAACAGCACGGCGGATCAAGCTCTCGTGCTGAAAGACATGAAGGCGTTGCTGGCGGAGAAATACGGCATCACTCACACGACGATTCAGATCGAAGTCGAAGAGTGTGTCGACGAGGATTGCGGAGAACAGGTCGCAGCGATCACGCGACTAAAAGCGTAACGCCGCTTACAGCGCGCGCTGTGCCGTCTTGAATGTTTCGTGCAGGCGTCGCTCGACTTCCCGCTGAGCCTGCGCCATTTCTTCGTCGGTCATTTTCTTGGTGGGATAGTACGGCTCGCCGATCGCGATAATGATTTTCGCGAACGGCCACGGGATCACGAATTTGTCCCAGGTCCTGAGCAGCTTCGCCGGCCGGGCGGCATAAGCCACGGGCACCACCGCCTTACCACTGATCTGCGCCGTGAAGATCGCGCCGGGCTTGGCCACGAAACGCGGACCGCGAGGACCATCGGGCGTGATGGTCGGTGAGATCAAATCCTTCACGATCGCCTGATACACACCACGCACCGCTCGCACACCAGTGTACGAACCGGAGCCACGCACGACATGTGCTCCATAGAGCTGCGCGAGCATGGTCGGCGCCTGACCATCGACCGAAGGAGAAATCATGAAGCCCGGCTTCATACCCCGAATGCGGCTCGAACACATGAAACGCGCACACAGCAGCAGATGCTGATGCCAGAACACCGGCACCACCGCGCCCTGCTCTTTCAGCAACGCTTCGAGGCGATCGAGGCCGATGAATTGCTTGCGGCTGGTCCACCACAGCACTTCGAGAATGAACGCGCCGAGATACACGGCCAGGCGATAAACGAACATGCGCGCCGGCGTGAGCTGACGCTGCGACTTCGTGCGCTGAGGCTTCGCGGGCGGCGCTGAATCTTCCGGCACGATCGCTCCTACTCGCCCTGTTGCAATCCGGCCTGGACGTCGAGTTGCTTGCCCTCGCGCCAGATCGTCAGCCGCACCGTATCGCCCGGCTTGTAGTCATCCAGCCGTGCTGAGAGCAGCGCACCGCTGTCCACTTCTTTGCCGTCGACCGCCACGATGACGTCGCCTGGAATGATCGAATCGCGCCGACCCATGCGCACACCACGCAGGCCTGCGCGATCACCGCTGCTTCCCTGCCTCACTCTGAAAACCGCGGCGCCGGCGACGCCAAACTGTCGAGCGATCGCGCGGCTGAGCACATCGTCGACCTCGATTCCAAGACTCGGTGGTGCATAGCTGCCTTTCTCGATCAGCTCTGGCGCGACTCGATTGATCGTATCCACCGGCACCGCGAAGCCGATGCCTGCACTCGCGCCTGACGGACTGAAGATCGCGGTGTTCATGCCGATCAACCGCCCGGTGCTGTCCAACAGCGGTCCGCCGGAGTTGCCGGGATTGATGGCGGCGTCGGTTTGAATGAGATGTTGAATCACACGCCCCTCTTCGCCGCTCAACGAGCGGTCGAGCGCGGAGACGATGCCGGTGGTGAGCGTCCAGTCGAGACCGAACGGATTGCCGATCGCGAACACCTTCTGCCCGACCTGCACGTCGTGACTGGAGCCGACCGGAATCGGCAACGGTGCGTTTTTCGGCGTGGTGATCTTCAGCACCGCGATGTCGTGCGTGGCGCTGCCGCCGACGAACTGAGCTTCGAAGTCGCGACCGTCGGCCAACTTCACGATCGCCTGGCTACCGCCCTGGACTACATGCAGGTTGGTGATGACGTGACCTTGCTCGTCCCAGATGAATCCCGAGCCCGTGCCTCGCGGCACCGTCATGACATTGCGAGTCCAGTAATCCAACACTCGCTCTTGGGTGGAAATGAAAACGACCGAGCCCTTCGCCGATTCGAACAAGCCGATCACGGCTTGCTCATCCGCCATCAATTCACCACGCGGCGTGACCGGCCGAGGCGCGGCCTCGACAGTGATTCGCCGATAAGTGTCCTGGCTCAGATACCAGGCTCCATAAACCGCGAGCGCGAGCACAGTCAGACGGAACACCGTCCGCAGCGAGCTGGTGCGAGGAGGTTGGGGCGAGGTCATTACTTGGTATTGGAAGCGGGAAATGGTGCCGACTCGCGGAATCGAACCGCGGACCCACGCATTACGAATGCGTTGCTCTACCAGCTGAGCTAAGTCGGCACCGGATTCCCAAGCAGCACGCGGAAGCTAGCCCGGTGCGGCGGGGTGCGAAGTATAGGGGCTCGAATCGGGTCTGTCAGCCCGCTTGGGCCGGGCGCTTTTTGCGCAATCGGATCACGACCTCAATGGCCTCGGCTTCCATGCCCTCGGGCAATGTCGGGAATCGACTGAACGCGATGTCGTTCGGGTCGATGTCGTGCAGCTCGCCGGTTTCCAGGTCGTGGAAATGGTGGTGCGGCAACGTCGTGGAGTCGTACACCGAGCGCTCCGGATCCAGGTGGATCTGGCGCACCAGGCCGCGCTGGGCGAGCACTTTCAGGGTGTTGTAGACAGTCGCCTTCGAGACTCGCTCGCCGCCGCGGCGAATGGCCGCGAGGATCTGCTCGGCGGTCATATGGGTCGGCGCGGACATGAGAATTTCCGCCACGCGTACGCGCTGGTGTGTCGGCTTCAGCCCGTGCAAATGCAGCTGCTGGGCAATCCGATCTCGGCTGGGCGGGTGATGAAGGTGCTCGGAAATCACGGCAAGACCGTAACAACTACAAAGTCCGGTCGAGCATACAACGGCATGTCGCTGGTGGCGAGAAAAGGGGGCAAAAAACGCGGAAATTCGTGATCCGGGAGACAGCGCGGCCACTTACTGTTGGCCCGGTCCAGCGAAGGAGCGCGTCATGTGCCGGGTTCGTTTACAAATTCCCTTGTCCGTGCAGAGTTGCCCAGTCCGGGTTTGCCAAGGCTTCAGCATGCTGGAGCTGCTCATCACCGTCTCGGTGGTGGCCATCCTGAGCGGCCTGGTCGTGCCCGGTTTCAGCTCGATGTGGCTGGACTCCCAGCGAACCACGGCCGTGAACGGGTTCGTTCAGCGTGTGCCTCTTGCTCGCAGCACAGCCGCCCATCGCGGCCGGACGGTGACCATCTGCCGCTCGGACGACGGTCAGAGCTGCAGCCATCGCACCGACGGCTGGCAAGCCGGCTGGATGGTGTTCGTGAACAGCGATGACGATCAGCCGCCCGAGCGCGACCCGAACGAAACCATTCTCGCCGTCTTCAACACCTGGCCCGGCGGCACCATCAGCTCCAATCGCACGGCGTACTCGTTCCGGCCCTACATACATCGGATCGTGAATGGATCAGTCGTGTTTTGTGACCGCCGCGGCGCTTCGCAGGCTCGGGCGGTCATCATCAACTCCGCCGGGCGGCCGAGAGTGTCGTCGCGGGATGGCAGCAATCAGCCTTTACGGTGCCCGACTGGATAGCCATCATGCGTGCATGGGAGGACTCATCAAGATCCCGCTTCGCGCCCGAGGCATGCGGGGCTTCAACATCGTCGAGATGCTCGCCGCGCTGCTGGTGATCGCGGTCGGCATCATCGGCGTCGCCGCGCTCTATTCCGATCAAACTCACATTCCCGCCGATGCGCGATTGCCGCTGCTCGCGGCCGAGCTTGCCGAGGGCATGGCTCAGCGCATTCTCACCACCAACGACGGGCGCGACGGTTTCGCGACTACGGTTGGCGTCATCTGTAATCCGGACAAGAAATTCAAGTCGCCACTGGATCAGGCGGCACAACAGGCTGCGTGCTGGGAAAACGAAGTCGAGCGCTCGTTGCCCAGCGGGCTCGGCTCGATCTCGCGCGACACGACGACCAATCCCGCCAGCTATGTCATCGCAGTCAGCTGGTCCGCACCGGAATCAGGCGCGGCGTCATATGTGACTCGGGTTGAATTCAAATGAACTCGCGCTCTTTAG
>JBEVKA010000321.1:0-13396 GCA_040509855.1 Steroidobacter sp. | reverse complement strand
AATCGCTCGGCGCGAAGTTCGTCGACACGGGTGTCGATGCACGCGGCACTGGCGGCTACGCACGTGAGTTGACGCAGGAAGAAAAAGACAAGATCGCGGCCGTAGTCACCAAACACATTCAACAGGCCGACATCATCATCACCACCGCGGCAATCCCCGGCCGTCCTTCGCCCAAGCTCATCAGCAAGGCGCAGGTCGATGGCATGAAAGCCGGCAGCGTGATCGTCGATCTCGCGGCTGACGGCGGCGGCAACTGCGAATACACGCAGCCGGGCACGACGGTGCAGGTCGGCCAGGTGACGGTGCTCGGGCCTCTCAATGTGCCGAGCATGCTGGGCGAGCACGCGAGCGAGCTGTATGCGAAGAATCAATTCAACCTGATCGAGCTGTTCCTCAAGGAACAGCAGGTGAAGCTCGACTGGAGCGATGAAATCCTCATGAAAACGGCCCTGACACACGACGGCAAGATCACCAATGAGGCGGCCCGCACCATCGTCGAGAAGTGAATGGTGACTCGTGACTGGCCAGATCCGGATACGAGCGCTACCGACATTTCCGACCATTCATTAGTCATTATTCACGAGTCACTGCAGGATCAGACATGGACCTCGCAACCACCCTGACGGGCTTCGTCGCGCTGTATATTTTCATGCTCGCGGCGTTCACGGGCTATGAAATCATCGGACGCGTGCCGGCCATCCTGCACACACCACTCATGTCCGGCTCGAACTTCGTGCACGGCATCGTGGTGGTCGGCGCGATGTACGCGCTGCTCAACGCAACATCCACTGTCGAACAAGTCATCGGCTTCGTCGGCGTGCTGCTCGGGGCCGGCAACGCGGCCGGTGGTTATGTCGTCACCGAGCGCATGCTGGAAATGTTCAAACCCACTGATCGAAGTGGGGGCAAGACGGCGTCGGGCGACAAGAAGAAGGCGTGAGCATCGCTATGAAAATCACTCCCCAATTCATTATCGACGCCAGTTATTTCGCCGCGGCGTTTCTTTTCATCTACGGCTTGAAGCGCATGTCGTCGCCGGTGACGGCGCGCTCCGGCATCGTCGTCGCGGGCGCAGGCATGCTGGTCGCGGTGCTCGCGAGCTTCCTGTACTACTTCGGCGTCAATGACGCAGCCGTTCCGCACCTGGGCGCGAATGTAACGCTCGCCGTGCTCGCGCTGGGCCTGGGCACAGGATGGGCGTGGTGGAGCGGCAAACGAGTCGCGATGACGGCCATGCCGCAGATGGTGGCGCTTTACAACGGCATGGGCGGCGGCGCCGCGGCGGCAATCGCAGCGGTCGAGTTGTTGCGCACGAGCGCGGTTCACCAAACGATTCCGCTGCTGCTCGCTGTGATTGGCGCGCTGATCGGTGCCGTGTCTTTGTCGGGCTCGCTCATTGCCTGGGCCAAGCTCGATGGCCGCATCAATGGCGTGTGGCGCCTGAGTGGTCAGCAAATAATCAACGGCTCGGTGTTTCTGGTGACGCTGGTGATCGGCATCTACATCGTGTTCGTGGCGCACGGCCACGCGCATCCGGGCATCGTGTTCGCGTTCTTCGCCGGCGCGTTGATCTTTGGCGTGCTCATGACCATGCCGATCGGCGGCGCCGACATGCCGGTCGTCATTTCTCTCTACAACGCATTCACCGGCCTGGCGGTGGGCTTCGAAGGCTACGTGCTGCAAAACCCGGCGCTGATGATCGCCGGCATGGTGGTCGGCTCCGCCGGCACGCTGCTCACGCTGCTGATGGCCAAGGCCATGAACCGCAGCGTTTCGAACGTGATCTTCAGCAACTTCGGCGCCGCGGGCACGGAGCAGCAGGGCGAGATCAAAGGCAGCATGAAGTCCGCCGAGCCGGGCGACGCTGCCATCAACATGCGCTACGCGTCCAAGGTCATCATCGCGCCGGGCTACGGCCTGGCGGTGGCGCAGGCCCAGCACAAGTTATATGAGTTCGTGAAGCTGCTGACGGACGCGGGCGTGGAGGTGAAATTCGCCATCCACCCGGTCGCGGGCCGCATGCCTGGCCATATGAATGTGCTGCTCGCCGAGGCCGGCGTGCCGTACGACATGATCTACGACCTGGAAGACATCAACGGCGAATTCAAGGAAGCCGACGCCGCCATCGTCATCGGCGCCAACGACACGGTGAACCCGGCCGCCCGCACCAACAAGTCCAGCCCGATCTATGGCATGCCGATCTTGAATGTGGACCAGGCCAAGCAGGTCTATGTCATCAAGCGCGGCCAGGGCAAGGGCTACTCGGGGGTCGAGAACGAGTTGTTCTTCGCGGACAACTGCAACCTGGTGTACGGGGACGCGCAGAAGGTGATGGTCGCCATGATTCAAGCGGTTAAATCGCTCGAAGGCGGCGGCGGACACTAGGGGATTGGCCGGGGGTTTGTCACTTCCAGGCCACATCGCGTATCTTACGTCGCGGGCGGGTGCCGAAGGCTGACGCCAAAGCTTGGCGGGCCATGGCGGCCGTTCGAGTCGTGCAACATCTGTACAGCTTGACCCAAGAAATCCTGCGGACCGACGTCTCAGGAATGCCCCTGGAGTGGATCGACTACCGGGACGCGGTACGGCTTTACCACACGGAACAGGTGGCATACACCTGTGGGACGCGGCTGTATCGACTGTTCGGCGGCACCAATGCCCGGTCCGGGCTGCAAACCGTGGTGGAGGTGAACTCCATCATCGCGACCATCGGCCACACCCATAACCCCGGCAACCTGCGGCATGACTACACGCCGCCGCTGAACAACCAGACCTTGTTCAAGCGCGACGGTCACCTGTGCATGTACTGCGGACTGCGCTTCCCTTCGAGCGCGCTGTCGCGGGATCACATTCGTCCGCTCAGCCAGGGTGGCCTGGATTTGTGGACCAACGTGGTCACGGCCTGTCGACGTTGCAACAACCTCAAGGCGTCGAAGACGCCGGAGCAGGCCGGCTTGCAGTTGATTGCGGTGCCTTTCAAGCCCACTTATGCCGAGTACATTTATTTGAAGGGCCGGCGCGTGTTGGCGGACCAGATGGAATATCTGCTGGCGCACTTCCCGCGCACCAGTCCGCTCCACGCACGTTTGAAGATGCAGTGCTGAACGCTCAATTCGTCACAGGCGACCTGCTCGCCGATCTCCCCGATCCGAACCTGGCGCAGCCGAGCCAGGCCACGACGCCGCTGTACCTGATCGACGCTTCGGTGTTCGTGTTTCGTGCCTATCACTCGGTGCCCATCAACCTGGTGGATCTGGACGGCAATCCCGTCAACGCGCTGCATGGCTTCAGCCGCTTTCTCGGCGATCTGATCGAGCGCGTGCGGCCCGAACACATGGCGGTCGCGTTCGACGCCAGCCTGGTCACGTCGTTTCGCAATCGGCTGTTCCCGGCCTACAAGGCCAATCGCGAACCGGCGCCGGAAGATTTGAAGCGGCAGTTCCTGTTGTGTCAGCGCATGTGCGCCGGGATGGGCATTGCCTCTTTCGTCAACGGCGAGTACGAAGCCGATGACATCATCGGCACGCTCACGACTCGCGCGCGTGCTCGCGGGCGCAAAGTCGTGCTCGTAACACGTGACAAGGATCTCTCGCAGCTGGTGCGTCCTGGCGATGAGTACTGGGATTACCTCGCCGATAAACGTTACGGCTACGACGCCATCCCCGATCGCTTCGGCGTACGTCCGGAGCGCATGGCATGTTTCCTAGCGCTGATGGGCGACGCCGTCGACAACATTCCAGGCGTGCCCGGCGTCGGGCGCAAGACGGCGTCGACGTTGTTTCATTACTTCGAATCGTTGACCCACCTGTACGACGATCTCGATCGGGTGCTCAAGATCAAGATCCGCAACGCCGGGTTTGTATGCGGGCAACTGCGCGATCACCGCGAGTCCGCGTTCCTGGCGCGGCAGCTGACCGAAATAGCTTGTGATATGCCGCTCGATGTCGAGATCGCACAGTTGCGCCGGCGGCCGCCGGACCTGAACGCGCTCAATGCGTTCTACGACACGGTGGGATTCGGCCGGCTGTTGCGCAACCAGGCCGAGCGCATCGCCGCCCTGAGTTGATGCTGCCGGGCTGACAAGCCCCCATTTCGGCCCAAACACCCCCTTAAATCGCCATTTCGAGCGCCGTTCTCGGCTCACGCTTGGCCAATCTCATGGGCCAGGAGGCGAGTGTGAACACGGCAGTTCCGATGATTTGCGCGAGTGCGCTGGTACTTCTCACTACCGTGGCCGAGGCGGCGATCTATCGTTGCGACAGCGCGGGCGGCATCGTTTATTCCGATCGACCGTGCGCCGTCGACGCCACCGTTCATGAGAACGACAACAGTCGGGTCACCGTCTACGAGGCACCGTCGATATCCACGCGTGCATCTGAGCCTCGACCTAAAGCCAAGGCGGCAGAAAAGGCCGCCCTAAAAAATGCCGCCGCGTACGCGAAACATCGAGCGAGCTGCGCCAAACTCGAACAATCGCTGCGTGAAGTGCGGAGCAAGCTGCGCACGGGTTACGGCGTGAAGGAAGGCGAGCGGTTGAAGGCACGGCAGCGCCAGCTCGCCGAGCGGCGGCGCACGCAGAGGTGCGGTTGATATTTGTGACGCGTATTCCTGTCGCTGTCGGCGTGAGCGCATAATGTCGCCAAGCGGCGTCAGCCGTGCCTGTGACACAGGTAGAACTATTCGCTAGTCCATTACGGCGGCAAAAGTCAGGGGGTCGTCATGTCTTCTTTCACGGGTTGCATGGAGTTGAGACGGGTTGCGGCCGGTCTGCTCGCGGCCGGCTGGTTGCTGGCCCTGGCATTGCCGGCGCACGCCCAGGACGGCAAGGCAGTGGATGATTTGATACGTCAAGCGCAGACCCAGCTGCAGAAGGGTCAGCCGCGCGACGCGGAGAACACCTTGCGCAAGGCGATCGACATGGCGCCGACTCGTGGCGAGTTGTACATGCTTCGTTCGCGCGCCCGCGATTCGTCGGGCAAGTTCGACGCCGCGCTCGAGGACGCCAACAAGTACGTCGAGCTGGAGCCGAACGATCCGTACGCATACTTGAACCGGTCGCGGATCTATATCTCGCAGGACAAGACCGAGTCCGCACTGGCCGACGCGAACAAGGCGATCGAGCTGGATCCGAAAGAGCCCGATGGTTATTACCGCCGCTCGGACATCTATAACGAGATGGGCAAGAAGGCCGAAGCCAAGGCCGACGAAGACAAGGCCGAGAAGCTTGCCAAGGGGCAGTAGTTCGGCCGTCCAGTCAGCGCGGCTATCGACGCCGCGCTGCTGGTGCATTTGTTTATTGCGGTGACGTGGCGGTCCGGAACACCGGATACAGATTGAACTGCTCGTCCCACGACGAGTGCCGGCGATAGAAGAACTCCAACCTCGCCGTCGGATCGCGCGCGAACGCCGGATCTTCCAAACGACGTTCGAACTCGCGGCGCAGGGTCGGATCCGTACGCAACATTTCTTCGCCGACTTCCTCGGCGACATACGCTTCCATGTATTCCTTCGGTTCGAACGCCGACGCGAAGTAACCCCAGCTGGCGAGCGAGTCCGGCTCGCGCGGCTCCAGCAAAGTCATCGCGAGTTGTGATTTCGCCTGCGCGATCGGAACGAACAACGCGCCCGCGCCGACGGTGCGCTTCTCGCTGCTCCATTCGCCTTCAAACGCAAACATGCTGCGGCCTTCGAACGTCGCTGCGCTCGGCTTCGCCTTGGTGGCGCGGAAAACTTCAACGTCAGTATTGCCAAGCGCTTGGTCGAGCGTACGGAACTCGATGCCGTGCAGAGTCAACTTCTCGCTGACCGTGCGGGCATGACTGGCTGGCACTAAATAGCCGCCGCGAGGCGCGACCACGGTGACGCTCGGCTTCACTTCGTCGAACAGAGGAATGCGCCAGACCTGCGGTCGCTTGTCGTTGTAGCGAGTCAGTAAGGTACCCGAGATCGCGGACGGCTCGCGCGCGTACTCGTAGCCACGGAACTCGAGCGTTCGAGTACGTTCGGTGTTGGTATAGCTCAACGCAACCGTGGTGCCGCCGATCTTCGCAGCCTGTTCGTCCGCGGCCTTCGCGGCCGCGAGCCACTTCTTGCCATCGCTCGCCGCCATCTCCATCAGTGCAACGATCGTTCGATAAGTGATGCGCACGCGCGTGGGATAGTCCTTCCACGAATGTATTTCGACCAGCATGCCGACGCGATTGCGGCTCGACCAATAGCCAGTGGAGAAACGTTTCGGGATCACGCCCACCGCGAAGCCCGACGCCGGATCGTCATCGCGCAGGAACGACGGATAAAAATCCACCGGCAACGAGCCCCACTGAGTCGCGCGCTTCATCAATTCATCGAGCACGGCGGCGCCGGTCTGTCGAATCGGCTCGATGCCGGCCAGCACCGGTTCGGCGGTGTAGGAAACATCGTGCTCGAACTTGGCGCCGTCGGTGACGTGCAGGTCGACGTACAGAATCGGATCCCACTGATTCAACAGCCGCAGCATGGCGTGCATTTCCGGCGCGTCGGCCTTGGCGTAGTCGCGATTCAAGTTGAGATTCTGCGAGGTCGTGCGCCAGCCCATCTCCTCGGGCCCGACCTGATTCGGCCGGTTCCAGCGGCCGAAGCGCTCGTGACCGTCGGCGTTGAACACCGGCACGAACACGAGCGTCACGTTGTTCAATGTGTTCTTGGCGACCTTGCCTTCGAGCATGTGGCGCAAGGCGCGCAAGCCGGCGTCCTT
This sequence comes from Steroidobacter sp., assembly GCA_040509855.1. Lineage (GTDB taxonomy): Bacteria > Pseudomonadota > Gammaproteobacteria > Steroidobacterales > Steroidobacteraceae > Steroidobacter. The sequence goes on along the minus strand of JBEVKA010000321.1, from coordinate 6,663 downwards.
GCCGTCGATTTCGCCGGCGTGGATGCCACCTTGCATGAGCACGATCGGGCGGCCGGCGCGTCGCGCGGCTTCCGGATCGAGCGTGCCGTCGGCGGAGGCGATCAGCGCCAGCATCGGTCGGCCTTCGGGTGTGCGGCCGACCTCCACACAGCGCACCTGCTTCGGCCAGCGTTGCTGAAACGCCGGACACAACCTTTCGACTTCCTCATACCGACCAGTGCGGCGATCGCCCGTCTGTTCGGCCAACGTAGTCAAATTGTCGCTTGGCGCCGCGCCCGCGGCGAGTTGAGCCAGGGATAGAGCAATCGAAGCGAATGCGAAGTGTTGAATGGCCATTCGGCGAATCCGTGTCTGCGGGAGCGCGAGAGAGTACTGCATTGACCGGGCGGAAAATGTCCCGTTTCTTGCGCCCGTGCGCATAAAATACGCGCGTGCCGCGGCAGCGGTGGGAGCCCGACTTGAAACTCAGCAGATCGGATGGTGATGCGGCAGCGGCGCTGCATGAAAACGGTTGCGTCTTACTGCAGCCACAGGAACTCGCGCGCGAATGCGATGTGGAGCTGGTCGAGCTCGCCGCGCTCGCTCGCACCTGGAATCAATTGCCGCGCGATTCCTATCTGCGCGACGGCGGGCGTTATCGATTCCGTCGCCACAGCTGTTTCGTGTACGAGAGCGGGGTGGCCGAATTGGTGCCTCATCGAGCGCACTGGCAGCCCACCGAATACAACGCGCTGCATGGGGGCATGGAGCGCTGGTTCGAGCCCATCACCGGCGAAGTGCTCACCGCGCCGGTGTGGAACAGGTTGCTGGCGGGACTGTCGGCGTTGTTCAACAAAGCGCGGCCGACGGCTCGCTGGCATATCGAAGCGCATCAGTTTCGCATCGACACCGCGACTGGCATCGGTCGCCCGACCCCCGAGGGCGCGCATCGCGATGGCGTCGATTATGTGGCGGTGATTCTGGCGAACCGGCACAACGTGCGTGGCGGCGAGACGCGAGTATTCGAAGCCGAAGGCACGTCCGGCGTGCGCTTCACGATGACAGCGCCGTGGACAGCGCTGTTGCTCGACGACGCAAAAGTGATTCACGAAACCACGCCGATCCAGAACGACGGCCACGGCGGCGTGCGCGACACACTGGTGGTGACCTTCCGCGAGCACGGATTCCAGGCGCCGCAGAGTTGAACGTACAATACCGCTCCCGCCGTCTTTGGTAGTTCGCCATGCCGACGTTCGCCGCCCGCTTGCAACAGAAGATCGTCGAGCACAGCCCGCTGTGTGTCGGCATCGACCCTTCTGCGTCGCTGCTGAAGTCGTGCAATTTGCCCAACACGCCAGAGGGTGCGCTGGAATTCGGCAAGCGGGTGCTGGAAGCGGCGGACTATCGCATCTCGCTGCTCAAACCGCAGTCGGCATTCTTCGAGCGTTTTGGCAGCGGCGGGCTGGTCGCGTTGGAAGAGCTCACTCGCCTGGCTCGTAGTCGCGAAGTGCTGGTGCTCCTCGACGGCAAGCGAGGTGATATCGAGACGACAGGCGCTGCTTACGCCGAAGGATATTTCTCTTCCACCACGACGCTGCGCGTCGATGCCGTCACCGTGCACGTCTACCTGGGTCTCGCGGCACTCGATCCTTTCTTCGACATCGCCGTGCGCGCTGAAGGCGGCGTGTTCGCCGTCGTGCGCTCGTCGAATCCCGAAGGGCGCGAATTGCAAACAGCGAAGCTCGCGAACGGCGAGACCGTCGCACAGAATCTGTGTCGCGAGATCACAGTGCGTAATCGCAAACAGGGCGAGGGACTTCAGTATCTCGGCGCGGTTGTCGGCGCAACTTGTGACGATGCAGCTGAGACCGTGAATGCTTTGCCTCAATCTTTCATTCTCGCACCGGGCGTCGGCGCACAAGGCGCAACGCTGCAGGACGTGCTGACGAGAATGCCATCCGCGCGCGGTCGCGTGCTGCCGAATGTTTCGCGCGCGATTCTCGCGAACGGCGGTTCGGTGGCGGAAATTCGCACCACTATTCGCTCGCTGCAGGACCAGGCTCGCGCGCTGTTATAAATAGCCGCCATGGAACTGGCCACCGCGATTACCAAGACGCTGAAGCGCGAGGTCATCGCGAGTTCCGAGCGCCGCGTGTCTGGCGGCTCCATCAATCAGTGCTCTGGCTTCGATACTGCCGACGGTCCGATTTTCGTCAAACACGGCGGCGCGGATTGTCTCCCGATGTTCGAAGCCGAAGCTGCGGGTCTCGCCGAGCTGGCGCGAGCAAAAGCGCTGCGCGTGCCGAATGTCCTAACGGTGAGCGCCGCAGACAACACGGCTTTTCTCGTGCTCGAATGGATCGAGCTCGCGCCCGCCGGCGCTCGAAGCGAAATCAAACTCGGTGAGCGCCTCGCGCAACAACATCGCGTGACGCGCGATCGCTTCGGCTGGGATCGCGACAACACCATCGGCTCGACACCGCAAGCCAATCGCCCGAGCGCGCAATGGATCGAGTTCTTGCGTGAGCAGCGCTTGATGCCGCAGCTCGCGCTGGCCAAACAGAATGGTGCGAGCGTCGATGTGATCGACCGAGGTCTTCAGCTCTGCGAGCGGCTGGAAGATTTCTTTGTCGGCTATCAACCCGCGCCATCGCTGCTTCACGGCGACTTGTGGGGCGGCAACTGGGGAGCCGATGTGAGTGGCGAGCCGGTATTGTTCGATCCCGCCGTGTACTTTGGCGATCGCGAAGCGGACCTGGCGATGACGCGCCTGTTCGGTGGCTTCGGCGCGTCGTTCTATTCGGCCTATCAGTCAGCGTGGCCGCTGGCGGCCGGTGCCGAGGTTCGCGTCACGCTCTACAATCTGTATCAGGTGCTGAATCATTTCAATCTGTTCGGCGGCGGCTATCTACGGCAGGCGCTGGGAATGATCCAGCGCCTGCTTGCCGAAACCAGACATTGAGCGTCATCAGGTCTTCGCGGGAATGCGCACCGAGCCGCGCACGCGGCTGTGGAGGATTTCGCCGCTGCTGTCGGAGTTCACGCTGAACTTGCCCTGCACCTCGGTGACGTTGATGTTGCCGGAGCCGTCCTTCGCAACCAGCACATTGCCACCGACTTCGCGCACGGTGATGTCGCCGGCGCCGTCTTCCAGGATCTCCACCGCGCCTGTGACTTTCGCCACCGAAAGGTCGCCCGACGTATCTGAGGTGATCGTCACGTTGCCGCGCACGTCCTCGATATCGATGCCGCCGGAGCCGTCCTTCAATTTCACATTGCCGGTGACGCTGATGACGCGGATCTCGCCGGCGTCGGCGGTGATGTCGAGATCGCCGTTGACGTTCTTCAACAGCTGATCGCCGCTGTCGTCGGCGATCACGGTCGCGCCCACCTCGCTGAGCTCGATGTCGCCGGTGGTGTCGGTGACGTTCAGCTGCGCGGTCTTGGGTACGGTGATTTCCAGGTCGAGGGTGGCGTAGCGATTGAAGCTGAACATGCCGCCGCCTCCGACCGCCATGGTCAGGTAGACGATGTCGCCTTCGCGGCGGCTTTCGAGCGTGATCGAGCCGAGCAGCGCTTCGGTCGATGCGCAGGCCAGCCCCTTGGCGCTGACACCATTGGCCACGCCAGTCACCTTGAGTGAGCCGGGGCCGGCGGAAATAACGACTTTGTTGATGGTTCCTGTGAAGTTGGCGGCGCGATCAGAGCTGAACTTGCATTGTTGCGCCATGGCCGTGGCGCTAATGCAGCTCAGCAGAGCTACACGCAGTAGCTGAGCGACAAGCTGGTTCATGGGGGACGACTTCCTGTGCATTAAGTAAAGCTTCGCGGTCCGTCGCTGTCCGGAGCACCCGGTCCTGGGTCATTTCGCCAGACGGTCCGACGAAGGGGGCACAAAGATAGGCGTTGCTTAGCGGCTGTGCAAAATTTTGCGAAGAGCGGCTGTTAAGGCTCGACGTTGCATAATTTGTGACAGGGAGTCGACGCGCTCGAGATCCATGCGCGCGAGATGAGGCTGAACGGCGGGAGTGGCCGAGCCACGCAATACGGCTTCGATTAGCGTGCGAACGCGCCCCGGCCAGGACTGTGTCGCGGCCTGCAACGATCGCAGCGCCTTGGCCAGCGTAATTTCTTCCGTGGTGAAGTCAGTACCAAACGGCAATTCAGCGAACAGTCCTCTCGCGCGCCAGGGCGCGAACTTTTGCGCTAACCGTTCAGGCGTGTTCGCGCGCGCCGCTTCGGGCACGTTCCAATTGTTCGGCAATTTACCCGCGCGCTGTGCGTCCTTCACGAAGGCCTGCTGAAAGCGCGAGTCCATGATGCCGACCAGCGCTTCGACCACTTCGCGATCGGTTCGCCCGCGCAAATCCGCGACACCATATTCAGTGACGACGATATCGCGCAGGTGCCGGGGAATGGTGACGTGGCCGTAGCTCCAGACGATGTTTGACGTAACGTCGCCTTTGGAGTCGCGCGTCGCGCGCACGCAGATGATGGAGCGCGCTTCGGGCATGGCGTGCGCCATCGCGACGAAGTTGTACTGACCACCCACGCCGCTGACCACGCGGCCATCGTCGAGCGCGTCGGAAACAGCTGCGCCGAGACCGGTGACCATCATGGTGGTATTCACGAAGCGCGCGTAACGGCGTTGCGCGCACTTCAATTCCCATTCATGTCCATACAGCTCGTTCACGAAGCTGATGCCGCGCATGGCGAACATTTTGCGCTGAACGGCCGGCAGGTTGCGCAGCCCGGCGTAGAACGCCTTGGGCCCGAAAAAGAATCCCGCATCGACCAGCACGCCATTGCGCAGCCGCTCGCCGAGACAGGTCTTGGCGATCTGCGCGCGTTGCTCTGGATCTGAGAAGGTCGCCCGCAGTTGAGTACCGTCGGCGGTGACGAGCACGCCGCGATCGTATTCGACGTCGTCGCGAAACAAACCGACTTCGCGAAACTCCTGGAAGTCCGCGAACGACATGCGATTCATGCCGGCTTCGACCAGCGCATCGAGCGTGCGCAGGCTGACGGTTTCGTCGATGTGACCTTCGTCGATGAGTCGCTGCAGCTTGGCGCTCGGATAAACGCGACGTTTGAGAATGCCGCTGCGGTACAGATCGAGGAAGCCGTCGGCGAGCATTTCGGTGCAGCCGTAAAGACCGCGTTCGAACGGCGCGGTGCCGCCTTCGCTTTCGATCAATCTGCGATGACGCGCGAGCAGCCCGGTGGACTCCAGCACTTCGCGATACAAGGCCGGCTGTTGTTGTCGCAACTGGAGCGCATAACAAATGCCGTCGCCCAATTCGCCGATGCCCAGCTGCAGCGTGCCGCCATCGCGAACCAGTGTGCTGACGTTCAGCGCGATTGCATGTTCGGTCTGCGGGATCGGCAAATTCGGCGGACTGAACAGCGCCGTGCCGGGATCCTGCACCAGGAAGTCGAACGTGTCGGCGGTGACCAGCGCGTCGCCATACATGAACGGCAGGTCGCGATGAACCTGGCCGATCAACGCGAACGGTTTGCCGCCGCTGGCGCGCATGGCGGCGATTTGCGGCAGCAGGTCGGCGGTGAGATCTGCGTTCGATCCCAAGCTCAGCAGGCCAGCCGGCGCCTCATCGGGCGGCGGTGCTGCGACGAGCTGCGCGATGACGTTGAGGCCGCGACGGAGCACGTCGCGAGAGACGTGTGTGTAGTTGGTGCTGAGGTAATGCTGCTGTAGATGATCGTTGCGCAGCCACGCGCCGGGTTCGAGATAAAACTCCAGCACCTCGATGTTCGCGGGCAGCTGATTGCGCTCGATGAGGCGCAGATACTCCAGCTCGGGATAGTTGCCGAACACACGCCGCGAGAACGGATCGATGAAGCGTCGTTCCAGGTCGCTGTGCCCACGCGGCGCACGCAGCGACAGCGCGGTGACGATCGTGAGTCGCAAGCTCGAATCGGCCAGCACGCGCGCGACGAATGAGTTGACGAGCGTGTTGGGCTTGCCGATCGCAACCGGCAGCCCCAGCACCACGTGCTTGCCGACGCGGCTGAGGGTGGCCTCGACGCAATCGTCCGGGGCCGTGAAGCGAAGCGGCGCAGATTGACTCATCGACGCAAGGTTCACCCTCGATCAACATTGGGCCACGTCATGTGGCGCTCTTGAGTCGCAAGGCGAAGCGCACCTGTACGTCGTTGCCGACGGTGGCCGTGTCTTTCCATTCACCCTGACCGACGCCGAAATCCAGCCGCTTGAGCTTGGCCGTGCCCTTCAGCCACGCGGCGCCGTCCTTGCTCTCGAACGTGAATTCGATCGGCACATCCTTGGTAACGTCGCGCAACGTGAGCTTGCCGGCTGCCGAATATTTGTTGCCGCCCGCGGCGGTGAACTTCTCGGCGACGTAATGCGCCGTGGGGAAACGCTTTACATCGAACAGGTCGGCGCTCTTGATGGTCGTGTCGCGCTCGCCGTCCTGAGTGTTGACCGACGCCGTATCGATCTTGACGTCGAAGCGGCTGGCGGCCAGGTCCTTGGGATCGAACGTGATGGCGGCGGTGAACTTGTCGAACGAGCCTTCGAACTGCGCGCCCGCCTGTTCACCCACGAAAGTCAGTTTGCTTTCTTTGGGCTGCATGCTCCACTGAGCAGCTGCGAAGGCGAGCATGGCAGCCAGCCCCATTGCCAGGCCGACGACCAGCCGGGAG
>JBEVKA010000320.1:0-10584 GCA_040509855.1 Steroidobacter sp. | reverse complement strand
GCTTTGCTGATCGCGCCGCTGGCGCTGTCGTGGGTCATGCTGCCGAAGCTCGACTATCTGCCGCCGGTAAAGCGTGCCGCCATCGATGCGTTCTTCAGTTTTCCGCCGGGCATGAGCCCCGCGACGGTGGATCGGGAAATCGTCACCAAGCTGCAGGAACGCATGCAGCCCTACATGACCGGCGAGAAAGAGCCGCGCTTGAAGAACTATTACATTCTGCTGTGGCCGGGCGGCGGCACGCTGGGCGCTCGCGTCATCGACGACGATCGCATCGGTGAGCTGGAACGCATCGTGCGCGACGATGTCGTTGTCGGCATTCCCGATACGCGCGTGTTCGTTTCCGAAGGGGAATTGTTCCAAGGCATCGGCGGCTCGGCGCGCTCCATCGCGATTCATTTACAGACCACGGATACCGCGGCACTGAACATCGCTGCGGCGAACGGCCGCCGGTTGTTGGAAGAAACATTCCCAGGCGCGAACGTCCAGTCGCTGCCGAACACCGACGTGCAAGTACTCGAGCTGCGCGCCGAGCCTAACGATCGACGCATCGCTGAAGTCGGCTGGGATCGCGCTTCGCTCGGTACTGTCATTCGCGCGCTCGGCGACGGCGCGTGGCTCGGCGAATATTTCGACGGCCAGACGCGTCTGCCGGTCATGCTACGAACCAACCTCGGCGAAACGCCGGAGGAGTTGGCGCAAGCGCCGCTGATTACGCCGTCTGGTGAAGTCGTACCGCTCGGCGACCTGGTATCGCTGCAGACTCAGCTGGTGCCGGAGCAGATCCGACGCGTCGATCATCACCGCACCGTGACGCTGACGATCGATCCGCCGCAGTCACTGTCGCTGGAAGACATGCTCGCCACCATCAACACCGAGATCGTGCCGAAGCTGCGCGCCGACCTGCCGCCCGACGCGAACATTCGACTCGCCGGCAGCGCCGATCGTCTGGACACCATCGTGAGCACCATGACCGGCAATTTTCTGCTGGCGCTGCTGGTACTGTTCATGCTGATGGCGGCAATGTTTCATTCGCTGCGCGACTCGCTGGTGGTCGTGCTGACCGTGCCGCTGGCGCTCGCCGGCGGCGTGCTCGGCATTCGCCTGCTCGGCCTGGTCGCGTTCCAGCCGCTCGACCTGCTGACCATGATCGGCTTCATCATGATGATCGGCATCATCGTCAATCACGCGATCCTGCTGGTCGACCTGACGCGCGAGGCCATGAATAACGGCCACGACCTCGAAGAAGCGCTGCGAATGTCGTTGAACCAGCGCCTGCGCGCCATGGTCGCGAGCACGCTGACCGGCGCGCTGGGCGCGTTGCCGATGGTCGTCAATCCCGGACCCGCTAGCACGATTTACCGTGGCCTGGCAGCGGTGAACGTCGCCGGCGTGATCGTGAGCATGGTGTTTTCGATCGTGTTGCTGCCGAGCCTGATGCGTTTGGTGTATGAGCGCTCGACCTCGCCGGCGAAACACGATGCGCAATTGTTACCGGAGACCAGCCGATGAGAGCCAACGGATACGCGTTGCTGATGTTTGTTTTCTCGACCGCCGCCAGCGCGCAGAACGCAGCCAGTGGTTCGCCGCCCGTCGTGGTCGAAGTTGCGGAAGCGTCCGTGGTGCACGTCGCGCCTCGTCGCTGGGTTCCTGGCAGCGTCGTGAGTCGCAACGATGCACGCCTCGCGACCAGCGCCGCCGGAAGGTTGGAATACGTCGCCGAAGTCGGCACTCGCATTCGCGCCGGCGAACGCGTGGCGAAATTGGAAGACGAAGCCGTGCGCCTGCGCGTCGCGGACACCAAAGCCGAGATCGCACGCATCGACGCGCAGCGCGCGATGTCGGAGCGGCAGCTGCAACGAATCGAGCAGCTCGCCAACAATTCCATTTCACAAACCCAGCTCGATGAGGTCCGCTCGCAGCTCGCGATGCTCACGGCACAACACGAGCAGGCGCAAGTGCGCCATCGTTCAGCGCTGCACGATCTGGAACAAACCGAGTTGCGCGCGCCCTTCCCCGGCGTCGTCACCGAACGTCTCGCTCAACGCGGCGAGTACGTTGCGACAGGTGCGTCGATCGCGAGACTGGTCGACACCGTGCATGTCGAAGCACGCGTTCAAGCACCGCTGTCGCTGCTCGACTCGGTACGACCGACGATGGAGCTGCCGGTGAAGTACGCGGGCAAGCAAATGAAGGCGCTGGTTAGGACGGTCGTCCCCGTGGGCGAGGAACGGTCGCGCCAGTTCGAGCTGCGCATGACACTGGCGGACAGCGCGTTCAACGTTGGCACCGCGCTGGAAATCGGCCTGCCCGAGCGCGAGGCCACCGAGGCGCTGGCCGTGCCTCGCGACGCCATCGCGGTTCGCCAGACCGGCAATTATCTGATGCGCATTCGTGGCAACACCGCCGAGAAGGTCGTCATCACTTCGATGACCACCGACGGCGACCTGGTCACCATCAGCGGCCCGGTATCCCCCGGCGATCTGGTGGTCGTCCGCGGCGTCGAACGCCTGCAGGAAGGCCAGCGCGTCACCGTCATGGCGCGCGACGCCGCCCTGCCCGCCAGGCGCTCGCCGGAGGCCTGATTCGACGCTGATTTAACGATATTCGGCCCTGGTTACGCCCGGGTAACACGGGCGTCATATCCTTATTCTCTTTTGCGCTGACCGAACCGGGTGCCGGACGGTATGCTTCGCCGCTGTTGTCATGGCCGAGCTGACTCACGATGTCGAGTTTCAATACCGAGCGCGTCCTGAATGTCCGTCACTGGAACGAGACGTTGTTCAGTTTCACCACCACGCGCAACCCCGGCCTGCGCTTCGAGAACGGCCAGTTCGTGATGATGGGCCTGCAGGTCGACGGCAAGCCGCTGCTGCGCGCCTATAGCATCGCGAGCGCCAATCATGAAGAGCACCTGGAGTTCTTCAGCATCAAGGTGCAGAACGGCGCGCTCACGTCCCGCCTGCAGCACCTGCAGCCCGGCCAGGAAGTGCTGGTGAGTCGCAAGCCGACCGGCTCGCTGCTGCTGCATGACCTGCTCCCCGGCAAACATTTGTACCTGCTGAGCTCCGGCACCGGCCTCGCGCCGTTCCTGAGCCTGGTCAAAGATCCCGAGATGTACGAGCGCTTCGAGAAGATCGTGCTGGTGCACAGCGTGCGCCAGATCAGCGAGCTGGCGTACGAGGAATATCTCACTCAAGTGCTGCCCAAGGACGAACTGCTCGGCGAATTCATCAGCAAGCAGTTGGTCTATTACCCCACCGTGACGCGCGAGCCGTTCCGCAATCGCGGCCGCCTCACCGACCTGATCGATAGCGGCAAGCTGTTCGAAGCCCTCGGCCTGCCGGCACTGAATCCCGAGATCGATCGCGTCATGATCTGCGGCAGCCCGTCGATGCTGAAGGATTCTTCAGCACTGTTGGATGCGCGTGGGTTCAAGATCTCGGCGCACATCGGCTCGCCGGGTGACTACGTCATCGAACGCGCGTTCGTCGAGAAATAGTCGCCCGCCGCCGCGCGATCAAATATTTACCGTGACGCTGACCGGGCAGTGATCGCTGCCCATCACATCGGTGTGAATTTCCGCTTTCTTGATCTTGGAACGCAGCGCGCCGGACGCCAGCCAGTAGTCGATTCTCCATCCCACATTTCGGGCACGCGCGTTGGAGAAGTTACTCCACCACGAATAGTGACCGTTGCCTTGGGTGAAGATGCGGAAGGTATCGAGGAAGCCCGCGTCGAGAAAATTCTGGAAGCCCTCGCGCTCCTCTTCGGTAAAACCTTTCTTGCCGCGATTCGGCTTGGGATTCGCCAGGTCGAGCTCGGTGTGCGCGACGTTGAGATCGCCGCAAATCAGCACCGGTTTCTTTTTCTCCAGTTGTTTGCAATAGGCGAGGAACGCCGGATCCCAATGTTTGTGTCGCAGTGGCAGGCGGCTCAAATCATCCTTGGCATTGGGCGTGTACACGGTGACGACGAAGCACTTCTCGAACTCGGCCGAGATCACGCGGCCTTCCTCGGTGGCGTCGCGACTCAGCTCGTCGGCGAAGGAGAATTTCTTGGCGAACTCCTTCGGAAAGCCATTCACCACCGCGATCGGTTCCTGGCGAGCGAAGAGCGCCGTGCCCGAATAGCCCTTTTTCACGGCCGAGTTCCAGTACTCGTGGTAGTCCGGCAGATCGATCTCCGCCTGGCCGCGCTCGGCCTTGGTCTCCTGCAAGCACAGCACGTCAGGCTTGTGCTCTTTCACAAAGGCTTGAAACGTGCCCTTCTTCACCACGGCGCGAATGCCGTTGACGTTCCAGGAATAGAATTTCATTTGTTGTTCTCGTACGAAACCAGCGTGAAGTTACTTGCCGCCGTGCGTGGCGAACACGGAAGTGTTGCCGTCCATGCCGACCAGCAACACGTCGTAACGGTCGACGCGTCCCGACGCCACTTCCATGCCCGGCGATCCGGCCGGCATGCCAGGGACGGTGAGACCTTTCGCCTTCGGGCGTTCGCGCAACAGTCGCTTCACGTCGTCCGCGGGTACGTGCCCTTCGATGAAGTAACCATCGACCTCGGCCGTGTGACAGGAACCCTTGCCGAACGGGACGCCAACGCGCTCCTTGATGGGCGAGAGATTCTCCAGGTCATGCACCTGAACCGTGAAGCCGGCGGCCTGCAAATGTTTGACCCACACGCCACAGCAGCCGCACGTGGGCGTCTTGCTGACCACGACTGTAGGCGCCGCCGTCGCGGCCGTCGCAACTCGTGCGACCACAGGTAGAGTGAACAGCCCGAGCAAAGCCTGGCGTCGATTCATGACCGGTCTCCATAAACGCGAAGGGCGAAGCCCGCGGCGCGGACCTCGCCCCAATCATGACCGCCCGCCGGCCGATCGGCCAGTCTTGACGATTCAGCCGGTCACTCCTCGCCTTTTTCGTTGTCCGCCTCGTTCTGCTTCAATTTTTTCCCGGCCGCCACCCGCTCCTCTTCACGCGCTCCGGCGAGGATGCCGGGCAGCGCGTAGTTGCCTTCGTGGCAGGCGTACTCGTACATGAGATCCGGCGTGGCATTCATCGGCAGCTCGCCCGCGAACGGCTGCGTCAATGCAGGATCCTCGACCTTGAACTGATACAGAATCTGATCGCGCGAAACACGCGTGAAGCGTTCAGTCACTTTGCGATCGGATCCGAGACCACGGAATGTTTGCTGAGGGTGAAAGTTGGTGGTCTCCACCACCAGCGTGTCGCCCTCCCAGCGACCGATGGAGTCGCCATACCACTTCCTCACACCGTTCGGCACATGCTTGCCGCCGATCCGAATCACACGCGCGTCGTGCACCATCTCGACCAGGATCATCACGGTGCCTGGCGTCTGCGCGATGGAGTAAGTGTTGTTGTACATGAGCGGCAGCATGGGCGGACCGGCGCTCGATCCGAACGACGTCAGGCAACGTTCACCGAGCGAACGAATCTCAGGCCCATCCACCGGGCCTGCGCCTTTGCGAAACGCAGCCGTGCGCGCACTGGTCTCTTTCATCGCGACTGGAGTCATCGCCGGAATGCGACCATTCGCTGGCTCGATGATGATGGAGCTGCGCGGCTGGCCGTCGATGCGAATTACCTGCGTGCCGCGATCCACCCAGAAATTGTTGTAACCACAATTGGTGCCGGTGAAGCCGTAACCGCAGTCGGTCGGCAGATCGAGAATGCCAAGCTTGGGATCGGTGGGCTGGGCATTCTCCTCGACATGCTTCGCGGCCGCGCCTTCGATCTTTTTCGCTTCCTCCGGCGTGAGCGTTTTGCGTTCGCCGAATTCCGCCGCCCGCTCCAGCTGCGTGAGCGTGGCGTTGGTCCAGTTGCCTTGCAGATCCGGCCTGCCGTCGGGAGTGCGCGGCATTTTCCACTCTGCGGCAACAGCCGCGGTGCAGACCATCCATAGAATACTGCTCGTCAGAACACGAGCTGGAGTGCAGCGGTCTTTCATACATTCTCCACGCGCTTTCGAGCCTGTTTGCAAGCATGGATGGAGCGGGCGCGCTCATACAATCGCGCCGCACCTGCTTTGACTTTTCTTTTTACGGTGCACGGCTACGATGCGGTAAATGTGCTCCATCACCAGATTCCGAATGTCACGGAGCATCGTCATGACGAACGTGGTTCGCAGCACAGTCGCTGTGTGGGGATTGTTTCTTGGCGCGGGCGCGCTCGCTCAGTCAGCGCCGCCGACGGTTGCGACGTCCTCGGCCGGCAGTATCGATTACAGCCAAGGCGAAACCTGGCTCTGCAAGCCGGGGCGCAAGGATTCGTGCGCGGTGGATTTGACGTCGACCATCGTCGCCGCCGACGGCAAGCTCACTCGCGAGGATTTCAAGCCCAATCCGCAGGCGCCGATCGATTGTTTCTATGTCTATCCGACGGTGTCGCGTGACACCACTCCCAATAGCGACATGAACGCGGGGCCTGAAGAGCACGGCGTGATTCGCGCGCAATTCGCTCGCTTCGGGTCGCAGTGCAAGTTATATGCACCGTTGTATCGTCAGCTCACATTGACTGCCTTGCGCGCTGCTGTGAGCGGCCAACCTTTGACTGCGGATCGCGCGATGGCTTACGGCGATGTGGCTGCCGCGTGGCGTTATTACTTGGAGCATGACAATAAGGGCCGAGGTGTCGTCCTCATTGGTCACTCGCAAGGCGCGGGCATGCTGACGCAGCTCATCAAGAGTGAGATCGACGGCAAACCGATTCAGTCGCAGATCATTTCCGCGTTGCTGCTCGGGAGCAATGTGGCCGTGCCCACGGGCAAGGATGTCGGTGGTGCGTTTCAACATCTGCCGTTGTGCAAGTCGGCTTCACAAATCGGCTGCGTGATTTCATATGTTTCTTTCCGCGAGACCTCTCCTCCACCCGCGAACTCCCGCTTCGGCCGCGTCGCTGGCGAGGGCATGAGCGCTGCCTGCGTGAACCCGGCTGCGCTCATCGGCAACAAAGATTTGCATGCTTACTTGTCCGCTGGCCCGAATGGTGTCAGCACCTCCGCCGCCGACCCGAAACCGTGGATCGCCTCAGGAAAGAGAATCGAAACCCCATTCGTCTCCGTGCCCGGCCTGCTCAGCGGCGAGTGTGTTTCCACCGACGCCGGCTCGTATCTATCCGTTCGAGTCAACGCCAATCCCGCCGACCCGCGCACCGATGAAATCACCGGCGACGTGCTCGAACAAGGCCAGGTCCGCAAGGAGTGGGGCCTGCACCTGATCGACGTGCATGTGGTGATGGGCGATCTGATCGACGTCGTCGCTCGGCAGGCGAAGGCTTACGGGAATTGGCAGCTTGGATCGCACCATACTCGGTGAACACGAAGGGCAGATAGCGACGGCCGCCCCAACTTGAGATCGCAATTTGCGATCTCAAGTTCTCTGCCTCCGGCTCAGGAGCGTTTCAGCGAGGCAAAGTCCGTATTTGCTCTACGGAACCCCCAATTCCAAACCCGCGTTCGGAGGCAAGCCCCTGAAGTAGAGACTCTCCGATGCGATATCTCGCGCTGTGCACCGATTACGACGGCACGATTGCCACGCATGGCGTCGTCGACGAGCCTACGATCGAGGCGCTGGCGCGGCTGAAGGGGTCGGGGCGGAAGCTCGTCATGGTGACGGGCCGTGAGATGGACGAGCTGATCTCGGTATTTCCCCGGCTGGATTTGTTCGATCTGGTCGTCGCCGAGAACGGCGCGGTGTTGTACGACCCGAAGAGCGAGAAACAAAAGCCTCTGTGTGATCCTCCCTCGGAAACGTTCGTAGCAGCGCTGCGAGCGCGAGGAGTCGGGCCGATCAGCGTCGGCCGCACCATCGTCGCGACGTGGGAGCCGCACGAGAAGGCCGTGCTGGAAGTCATCCGCGATCTCGGTCTCGAACTGCAAGTCATATTCAACAAGGGCGCGGTGATGATCCTGCCTTCGGGCATGAACAAAGCGAGTGGGCTCAAGGCCGCGCTCACCGAGCTGAACCTGTCGATTCACAACACCGTCGGCATCGGTGACGCCGAAAACGATCACGCATTCCTGAGCATCTGCGAATGTTCCGTCGCCGTGGCGAACGCCTTGCCTTCAGTGAAAGAGCGCGCCGACTTCGTGACCGAAGCAACGCACGGCCCGGGCGTCACGCAGCTGATCGAAGAAATGCTCGCCGACGATTTGTTTTCTCGCGAACGTTTTCTGACTCGCCATCACATCCTGCTCGGCGCCACGCGCGAAGGTGCGGAAGTACGCTTCTCTCCATATGGAGTGAACGCGCTGATCGCAGGCACATCCGGCGGCGGCAAATCCACCGTCGCCTCCGGACTGGTCGAACGTCTGTGCGAGCAAGGCTATTCGTTCTGCATCATCGATCCGGAAGGCGAATATGACAGCGTCGAGTCGGCGGTCGTGCTCGGCAGCGCCGAGCATCCGCCCGAGATCGAGGAATGCATGCAGTTGCTGTTCAAACCGGATCAGAACGCCGTCATCAACTTGCTGGCCGTGAAGCTCGAAGACCGGCCGCGATATTTCATGACGCTATTCGCGCGCATTCGCGATCTGCGTGCGCACACGGGGCGGCCGCATTGGTTGATCGTCGATGAAGCGCATCACGTGATGCCTTCCAGCTGGAAACCGACCGACATGGCGCTGCCCGAGCAGCTCGAAGGCCTGCTGCTATTGAGCGTGACGCCTGCGCTTCTGGCCAAATCGCTGCTCCGTGCGGTCGATACGATCGTGATGTTGGGCGACCAGCCCAGGCAGATGCTGCACGAGTTCACCCAAGCGCATCAGTTGCAGAGGGTCGAGCCGCCGGTGGAAAAGATCGAGCACGGCGACGCACTGCTATGGAGCACGACGGCCCAGGCGCCGCCGCTGCTGATGAAACTGGAACCGAGCAAGACCGAGCATCGCCGTCACGTGCGCAAATACGCCGAAGGCCAGTTGCCCGAGGAGCGCAGCTTTTTCTTTCGCGGGCCGGAAGGGAAACTCAAGCTGCGCGCGCCCAATCTCATCACCTTCATGGAGCTGGGCGACGGTGTCGACGACGACACCTGGCTGTTCCACTTGCAGCGTCACGAAATGTCGCAGTGGTTGCGCGAGTCGATCAAGGACGACGAGCTGGCCGACAAGGTCGCCGCGATCGAAACTGAGGATGCCGACGATCCGGACGCTTCCCGCAAGGAGATTCGCCGGCTGATCGAGGCGGTCTACACCTTGCCGGCGGCCACGCAAACGGGCGCGCCGCGCTTGAAGTAGTCGCACGCGTTGGGATTGTGTACAAATATTCTGTCGTATCGAATTCGAGCTGGGCGTGAATGCTTGAGGAATGCACGCGCTTTTGTAACGCTGCGTGCTGACACCACTTTGCAGACACACCACCCATGCCCGCATCCAGAAACCTGGCTGCCGCGTTGCTGACCGCGGCCCTTGGAATGACCATGAACGCCAATGCCGCTTCTTCGGCCAACTCGGCCGCGAAACTGTCGCCGGACAATCCGTTCGCGCGCGAAAGCACGCTGCCCTACAAGCTGCCGCCGCTGGACAAGATCAAGAACGAGCACTTCGTACCGGCGCTGGAAGCTGGCATGGCCGAACAGCGCAAGGAAGTAGCGGACATCGCCGGCAACAAAGCCGCGCCGACGTTCGAGAACACCATCGTCACGCTGGAGCGCTCCGGCCAGCTGCTGGGTCGCGCGGCGACGGTGTTCTTCAATCTCAGCTCTTCGCACACCAATCCGGTGATCGAGCAGGCGCAGACCGAGCTGGCGCCGAAGCTGTCCGCGCACAGCGATGCGATCTTTCTGGATCCGCAGCTGTTCGCGCGTGTGAAGAAACTTTATGAGCAGCGCCAGTCGCTGAACCTGGATCCCGCATCGCTGCGCCTGCTGGAGCGATATCACACCAAGTTCGTGCGCGCCGGCGCCAACCTCACCGAAGCGCAAAAGACCGAACTGCGCACGCTGAACGAAAAGATCTCGTCGCTGACCACCGAGTTCCGGCAGCTCGTGCTCAAGAGCGACAACGCCTCGGCGATCGTGATCGAGGATCGCGCCGAGCTCGACGGTTTTACGGACGAGCAGATCGCCGTTGCTGCCGAAGCCGCCAAGTCGCGCGGCAAGGAAGGCAAGTGGGTCATCACGATGCTCAACACCACCGGCCAACCGGCGCTGTCGCAGTTGAAGAATCGCGCCGTGCGCGAACGTTTGTTCAAGGCGTCGATTGGCCGCGGCTTGAGCGGCGAGCTGGACACCACCAAGGCGGTCGCCGAGATCGTCAAGCTGCGCGCCGATCGCGCCAAGCTGCTCGGTTATCCCAATCACGCCGCGTATGTGCTGGAAGATGAAACCGCGCTGACCGCCGAAGCAGTCAACGGCATGTTGCATCAACTCGCGCCGACCGCGGTCGCCAACGCGCAGAAGGAAGCGGCCGACATGCAGCAGCTGATCGACGCGCAGGCCAAAGCGGCCGGCACGCCGACCTTCAAACTGCAGGCGTGGGACTGGGATTTCTACGCCGAGCAGGTGCGTGCCCAGAAGTTCTCCTATGACGAATCACAGGTCCGCCCGTACTTCGAAGCCAATCGCGTGC
>JBEVKA010000319.1:0-9349 GCA_040509855.1 Steroidobacter sp. | reverse complement strand
GCCCTTGCCATGCTCTTCGTCATACGCCTCGCCACCGCGGGCGCTGGCGATCCATTTGAAGAATAGCGGCACGAACAACGTGGCGATGAACGTCGCCGCCAGCATGCCGCCGATCACGCTCGTGCCGAGCGAGTGACGGCTGTTGGCGCCGGCGCCGGTGCTGATGGCCAACGGCAATACGCCGAAGATCAACGCCAGCGACGTCATGATGATGGGACGGAAGCGCAGCTTCGCACCCTCGATCGCCGCGTCCGCCAGGCGCATACCTTCGTGATATTTCATCAGCGCGAACTCGACGATCAGGATCGCGTTCTTGGCCGCCAGACCGATCAGCGTCAGCATGCCGATCTGGAAATAAATGTCGTTCGCCAAGCCACGCGCGAACACCGCGAGGAAGGCGCCGAATGCCGCGAACGGCACCGCCAGGATCACCGCCACCGGCAACGTCCAGCGTTCGAACTGCGCGGCCAGAATCAGGAACACCATCAACACACCGAGCAGATACATGCCGTTGGAGGCGCCGCCGCTCACCTTTTCCTGATAAGCCGTGCCGGTGAAGGCCAGCGCGTAGCCTTGCGGTAACGCTTCCTTGGCGACCTCCTCGATCACGCGAATGGCGTCGCCCGAGCTATAGCCCGGCGCCGCGCCACCCATGATCTTGGCGGCGTTGAACGCATTGAATCGTTCCACGACTTCGGCGCCGGCGACCTCACGAATAGTGGCGAGCGCGGTCAGCGGCACCAGGCTGCCCGACTTCGAGCGCACATAGACATTGCGAATGTCTTCCGGATACGCGCGGAACCGCGGCTCCGACTGCAACTGCACTTGATACACACGGCCGTTGCGATTGAAGTCGTTCACATACAACGCGCCGAACGTGCTCTGCAATGTTTCGAACACCTGGCCCACTTCCACGCCCAGCGTCATCGCCTTCTCGCGGTCCAGATCGATACGCATCTGGGGCACGCTGGCGCTGAACGTCGTTTGCGTGCCCGCCAGCTCGGTACGTTTGGCGGCCGCAGCGACGAACGCTTGCGTGACGCCTTCGAGATCCTTGATCGAGCCGCTGCCACGCGACTGGATATAAGCCTCGAATCCGCCCGTCATCGACAAGCCTTCGATCGGCGGCGGCTCGACCGCGAAAAAGAAGCCGTCCTTGATCTTCGCGCCCGCGCCATACACGGCACCGACCAGCGCCTGTGGTGACAAGTCCGCGGTCTTGCGCTCGTCCCACGGTTTCATCGGCAGCCAGATGATGCCGGCATTGGTCTTGAACGCGAAGGTGAGCGGATCCAAGCCGGCCATCGCCACCGAGTTGGCCACGGCGGGATGATTTTGCACCTCGTTCGCAACGGTCTGGATGGAACGCTTGGTGCGATCGAGCGAAGCCGCGTCCTGCAGGAAGCCGATCACGAACACATAGCCCTGATCTTCGGAAGGCGCCAGCGACGTCGGGATGGCGCGGAACAGGCCGACGGTGACCAGCAGCATCACGACGAACACGCCCGCTGCCAGCAAGCCGCGCTTCATGATGAAACGCACGCTGCTCTCATAACGCTCCGTGACGCGTCCGAACCAGCGGTTGAAGCCGAGCAGGAATCGGTTCTGCACCATGTGATCGTGCTTGAGCAGCAGCGCGCACAGTGCCGGTGTGAGCGTCAGCGCCACGAAGCCGGAGATCACCACCGAGACGGCGATGGTCACCGCGAACTGTCGATACATTTCGCCGACCAGTCCGCCCATGAATGCGACGGGCAGGAACACAGCGGTGAGCACCAGCACGATCGCGATCACCGGGCGCGTCACTTCTTCCATGGCCTTTTCGGTCGCGGCCGGCGCCGGCAGATTTTCCGTGGTCATGATGCGCTCGACGTTTTCGAGCACCACGATGGCGTCGTCGACCACGATGCCGATCGCCAGCACCATGCCGAACAACGTGAGCATGTTGATGGAGAAACCAAACATCTGCATGGCCGCGAACGTGCCGACCAGCGATACCGGCACGGCCAGCATCGGGATGACCGTGGCGCGCCAGTTCTGCAGGAACAGCAGCACCACGAAGAACACCAGGATCATGGCTTCGATCAGCGTGTAGACCACTTCCTTGATCGACACTTTCACGTATTGGATGGTGTCGTAAGGAATGGAGTACGCCATGCCCTTGGGGAATTCTTTCGACAGCTCTTCCAGACGCTGAGTCACGGCGCCGCCGGTCTCCAGTGCGTTCGCGCCCGGTTGCAGCACCAGCGCCATCATCACCGCGCGCTGACCGTTGATCGCGGCTTCGTTGTTATATGCCTGCGCACCAAGCTCGACGCGCGCCACATCTTTCAAACGCACGATGCCGCCGGTCTCGGTCGTGTGCACGACGATCTGTTCGAACTCTTCGGGCTCCTGCATGCGACCCTGCGCCGTCACCGCATAGGTGAAATCGACCTGCGCATCCACCGGCTCGACGCCGACCTGGCCGGCCGCGAACTGCGAGTTCTGCTGCCGGATCGCGGCGGCCACGTCCGAAGGCGTGAGGCTCAGCTGCGCCAGCTTGTCCGGCTGCATCCAGATGCGGATCGCATAGTCCTGGCCCCACATCTGCACGTCGCCGATGCCGGGAATACGCCGCAGCTCGTCGAGAATGTTGAGCGTCACGTAGCTGCTCAACGTGAGCATGTCGACGCTGTTGTCCGGCGAATGCACCGACACGATCTGCAGGAAGGTGGTCGATGCCTTGCGCACCACCACGCCCTGACGCCGCACCTCTTCGGGCAAACGCGGAATCGACGCCTGGATACGGTTGTTGACGTTGACGGTCGCCAGATCCGGATCGACGCCGATGTTGAACGTGACGGTAATCATCAGCGTGCCGTTACCGGAATTCACCGAATTCATGTACAGCATGCCTTCGACGCCGTTGATCTCTTTTTCCAACGGCGCGGCCACGGTCGACGCGATGGTTTCGGCGGTCGCGCCCGGATAGACGGCGGCCACCGTCACCGACGGCGGAATGATGTTCGGATACGCCGAGATCGGCAGCGACAGCATGCCGCCGAGACCGGCGATCACGATGAACGCCGAGATGACGCAGGCGAAGATCGGCCGCGTGATGAAGAACTTGGAGATCATGCCGGCTCCTTCTTAGCCGCCGGAGACTGCGCCGCCTGCTGTTCGACCGCCGGCTTGGACGGATCGGTCGGCGCGACGGCGCTGACTTGAATGCCCGGTTGCACTTTGAGCACGCCTTCGACGATGTAACGATCGCCGGGCGTGAGTCCTTCGGTGACGACGATGTTGTTGCCCATGGTGCGGCCGAGGTGCACGGGGCGGAATTCGACCTTGTCCTCGCCATTCACGATCCAGATGAACGGGCCTTGCGGGCTCGACATCACGGCCTGGCGCGGGACTGCGACCACGCTGCTCAAAATCACGCCTTCAACACGCGCGCGAATGAACTGACCCGGAATCAACTGCGCTTCCGGATTGCTCAACACGGCGCGAATGCGCACCGTGCCGGAATTCAGATCCACCGCGTTGTCGATGAAGTCGACCTTGGCGACTTCGGGATATTCCTGCCCGCTCTCCAGCAGCAGCTTCACGCGCGGCGCCGGCTGATTGTTCGCGGGCGCGAGATTGGCGCGAATCAACGCCGCTTCCGACTCGGGCACCGAGAACTCCACGTACAGCGGATCGATCTGCACGATCTTGGTCAGCAGGCTGCTGCCTTGTTCGGTGCCGACGAGGCTGCCTTCAGACAACACTTCGCGACTGGTCAGGCCCGAAATCGGCGCGCGCACATCGGTGTATTCCAGATCGAGATCGGCCATGCGCTGGCTCGACTCGGCGGCGGCGAGATTGGCCTGCGCCACTTCGTATCCCGACACCACTTCATCGCGACGGCTCTGGCTGACGGCGTTCTGATCGAACAACGGCAGCACGCGATCGCGTTGACGACGGGCTTCGTCGAAGCGAGCCTTCGCGACCGCCACTTCGGCGCGTGCCGAAGACAAACGCGCACGCACCGGCTCCGGGTCGATCAGAAACATCGGCTGGCCCTGTTTCACCGAGCCGCCTTCCTGATAGCGACGTTTGATGAGGATGCCGCCGACGCGCGCGCGCACCTCGACTTCACGCGAACCGACCGTGCGTGCGGTGTATGTGAGATCCAGCGGCACTGGATTCTGCTCCACCTTTTGCACAGCCACTTCCGGAGGCGGCGGAGCGTGCTGCTGCTCCTGCTTGCCACATGCGGTCAGCAACACGGCGCCAACCGCGATTGCCACCAGAGATCTCACCCATGACTGTCGAATACCCTGCGAAATGGTGTTCATTTTTCGTACCCTGACAAACTCGAAATATCGTTGGTGAGCGAACGCTTCGCTCACGGAAAACATCTGGTGGCGTGGACGGAGGTCCGGCTTCCTGCAGAACCGGTCGTTAGCGATAAGCCTCGTCGGCGATCTGTAACAGCTGCTGTACGACTCGCTCACGCTGTTCGTCCGTAAAGGACGAGATGCGCAGCGATTCGCGCATGATTAATCCGTCGATCGCCAGCGTGACGATGGCGGCGCGCGCGAAGTCCACATTGCTGTCCTCCAGCTGGCTCATGAAGTGAGCGATGCGCTCACGAATCACTTCCAGCAACGTCAGGTCGTTCGCGGCGGCAGCGAATAACGCCGCGCCCATGCCACGCACCTTGGCGCGTGACTGCGGATCCAACACACCGACGATGCAGGCCTTCAGATCGCGACCGCCGCCTTCGCCGAGGCCGCTCTTCGCCTGCTCCACGCAATCGACCATGCCTTCGACGTAGCGCTTGGCCAGCGCGCCGAGCAAGGCTTCCTTGGATGGGAAGTGATAAAGCAATCCGCCTTTGCTGACACCGGCGGCCTGCGCGACTCCTTCTAGAGTCATGCGCGCGGCGCCGACGTCACCTACGACGCGTTCCGCGGCCTCCAGGATCCGCTCGCGCGCGGGACTTACGGCAGACGCTAGCTCAGCCATCACACTCCATTGATCCGTATCACGGGGGAAATTACCGTCAGGGGCGTGACTATACCGTCCAGCCGGTACAGTGAATAATAACTTTCTGCTATGCAGCTTCCGAACTTTGATAGCGCGGCCAACGTTGATACCGGCCGCGCAATAATTCGCCAGTCCTTTAGAAAATTGAAAACATAAAGGTGTCATACTCAGCGTCCGGACGATCTGCAGCCAGTTTCCGTAAATTTTTATCAAACCATCCGTCGCCGAGACGACACTTCGTAAAGTACCAGTTCGCAGCCGCCTGGAGTCGGTTACACAGTCCGACGGCTTGCGTAAATGTAGACGTCGCGAGTAGCGCCCCATGGCCAGAGCCCACCGCCAGAGCCCATCACCCAGGCGGCCGCGCATTGAAGAATGAAATGAAGACGAACGAGGTCATGCTTTTGCGACAATGCGCGCCGATCCAGCGCGCGATCAGGAGCACGCATGCCTGAGACCCACGTGTCCTGGTTGAGCGGCGAACATTTCCTCCCACACGGACACTGCTACATGTGGACTCCGGGCATCCTATGGATGCACGTCATTGCCGACATCATGATTGCGGCGGCCTATTTCACTATTCCGTTCGTGCTCGTCCACATCGCGCGCCGTCGTCGCGACTTGCCCTTCAATGGCCTGTTACTGTGTTTCGGCATCTTCATCGTGTGTTGTGGCCTCACGCACCTGATGGATGTTTGGAATGTCTGGAAGACGGACTATTGGCTGGAAGGCATCGTCAAAGTCATCACCGCGGCCGCGTCGGTGCCCACCGCCATCATGTTGTGGCGAGCGCTGCCCTCGATTCTGTCCGTGCCGAGCCGGCGTCAATTGCGAGACGCGAATGAATCGCTGGCCCGCGCCAACCGAGAGCTGGAGGCATTCACCGCCTCCGTTTCGCACGACCTGCGTTCGCCGTTGACCACCATCGCCGGACAGGCCGGCCTGCTCGAGCTGTCGCTGGCCCATGCCAACGAGGAGCAGCGGCGACGGCTGACTCGCATTCAAGGCAGCGTGAGACAGATGGGTGAGTTGATCGACGCGCTGCTGGTGCTGTCACGCATTTCCCGGCACACGCTGCATCGGGAGATCATCGATGTGACGGCGCTGGTGGAGAGCATCGTCCAGGACCTGCGACAAAAAGATCCGTCGCGCACCGTCGAGCTCGACATCCAGCCGGGCATGAGCGTGCACGGCGACCGCCGGCTCATCAACGATCTGTTCGTGAACCTGGTGGCCAACGCCTGGAAATTCACCTCGCGCACCGAACAGGCGCGCATCGAGGTGGGAGCGTCGACGCACGGCTCGATGGCCACCATTTTCGTGCGCGACAACGGCGCCGGCTTCGACATGGCGCACGAACAAAAACTGTTCAAACCATTTCAACGCCTGCATGGTGCGTCTGAATTCGAAGGCACCGGCGTCGGGCTCGCGACGGTGGCGCGAATCATCGATCGTCACGGCGGGCGCATCTGGGCCGAGGGCAAACCGGGCCAGGGCGCGGTGTTTTATTTCACCATGCCGACCACGCCGCTCACCGAGCAGTTTCTGCTGATGCAACGAGCCATGGCCTGAACGAACTCGTGCTGGGCAGGAGCCCGAATGGCGGGACGCAGGACCGGCCATTGGTTGCTTTCCCAGCCGCACGTTCGTAACAAATCCCGACGGCACCAATCCCGCCGGTAGCTAAGCTCACCGGCGGCTCACGGCCATTCACCGACTCGCCTTAACTCTGCCGGCCCGCCGGGATTAGAATCGCCCCGCCCGCCGGCCAGTGGCAGCGGAGCTCCACATACCTATACGACTGCGCCGACAAGGTTTCCATGTCATTCGACCAGAACGCACTCGACAGCCTGCGCATCGAACGCAGCCCGGAACCCACACGCAATAGCTCACAAGGCGGCTTATATAAGTGGTTCATCGCCGCCATCCTGGTGCTGGCAGCGGTCGCGGCCGCCTACGCACTGCTGCGAGATGACGCGATCGAAGTCGAAACGGTCACCGCGACCGCGGTTTCCAGCGGTGGCAGCAGCGGCGG
This sequence comes from Steroidobacter sp., assembly GCA_040509855.1. Classification (GTDB taxonomy): domain Bacteria; phylum Pseudomonadota; class Gammaproteobacteria; order Steroidobacterales; family Steroidobacteraceae; genus Steroidobacter. Next base: position 2,298 of record JBEVKA010000319.1, on the reverse strand, counting down.
CTCGGTGTTGAATGCATCTGGTTACGTGGTCGCGCGCCGGCAAGCCACGGTGTCCGCGAAGGTGACGGGCAAAGTTGCCGAAGTGCTGATCGAAGAAGGCATGGAGGTCAAGGAAGGCCAATTGCTCGCACGATTGGACGACACGACGCTTCGTCCCACTTATGAACTGACGGAGCGACAGCTCGACGCGGCCAATAAAAATCTGCAGGAAGTCCAAGTTCGAGTCGCCGAAGCTGAACGCAACATGCGTCGCACGCAGCAGCTGCGCTCGGACAAGCTGGTGAGCGAGCAGGCGCTCGACGCGGCCGAAGCGGAAACCGGCGCACTCAAAGCAAGACTGGAAGCATTGCGCAGCGAAGTGAGAGTCGCGCAAGGCAGCGTTCGCGTGCGTGCGCAGGACATCGACGATCTGAACGTGAGAGCGCCGTTCGATGGCGTGGTCGTTTCCAAAGACGCGCAGCCGGGCGAGATCGTTTCTCCCATGTCGGCGGGCGGCGGCTTCACACGCACCGGAATCGCGACAATCGTTGACATGGATTCGCGAGAGATTGAGGTCGACGTCAACGAAGCTTTCATCAATCGCGTCAAAGCCGATCAACGGACCGAGGCGGTGCTGGATGCGTACCAGGATTGGACCATTCCCAGCCACGTCATCAACATCGTGCCCACCGCCGATCGTCAGAAGGCGACCGTGCGCGTGCGCATCGGCTTCGATCAGCTCGATCCGCGCATCCTGCCGGACATGGGCGTGAAAGTGAGCTTTCTGGACGATCGCGCCGCCGAGCCGGTCGCGGCCACCACGCGGCCAGCGGTTCGAGTACCGAGCGAAGCGATCATGAAAGAAGGCGACACCACCTTCGTATGGCGTGTGAGCGATGAATCAGTGGAACGCGTGGCCGTGCGCACCGGCGGCGAACGCAACGGACAGATCGAAGTGTTGTCGGGAATCAATGCCGGCGACGTCCTTGTAAGCAAACCGGTGGACGGCCTCGCTGAGGGCGCCCCGGTCAAAAAGAAACAGGAGTGACAAGAATGGCGGACGAGGCATTGGTACGACTGCGCGGCGTGGCCAAGGACTACAAGCGGGGCGCCGAAACGGTGCACGTGTTGCACGCCCTGGACCTGGATATTCCCAAGGGTGACTTCCTGGCGCTGATGGGCCCGTCGGGCTCGGGCAAGTCCACGCTGCTGAACCTGATCGGCGGCATCGATCGTCCGACCGCGGGCTCGATCGAAATCGCCGGGCAACGCACCGATGCCATGAGCGATGGCGACCTCGGCCGCTGGCGCGCCAATCACGTCGGCTTCGTGTTTCAAATGTATAACCTGCTGCCGGTGTTGAGCGCCGAACGCAACGTCGAGCTGCCGCTGCTGCTGACCAAGCTCGGCGCCGCCGATCGTAAGAAGCGCGCCAACGCAGCGTTGAAACTGGTCGGCTTGAGCGAACGCGCTCATCACAAGCCGCGCGAGCTTTCAGGTGGTCAGGAACAACGCGTCGGCATCGCGCGCGCGATTGTTTCCGATCCAACGCTGTTGTTGTGTGACGAACCGACGGGCGATCTGGACCGCAAGTCCGGCGATGAAATCCTGGATCTGTTGCAGGCTCTGAATCAGCAGCAGGGCAAGACCATCATCATGGTGACGCACGATCCGCACGCGGCGGCGCGCGCCAAGCACGTGTTGCATTTGAATAAGGGTCAGCTGGGCCGCGAAGCCGCGGCATAGGTGGCACATGTTCAAATATCTTCCTTTGCTGTGGGCCAACCTCGGCCGCAAGCGACTGCGCACCAGCCTGACGATCGCGTCCATCATCGTCGCGTTCCTGCTGTTCGGCCTGATGCAGACGCTGCGCGTCGCGCTCACCGGCAGTCCGGATCTCGCCGGCGTGGATCGACTGGTCACGCTTCACAAGATTTCCATCGTGCAGTCGTTTCCGCTCGCCTATCTCAATCGCATTCGCGGCGTCGACGGCGTGAAAGTCGCGACCACTTCGAACTGGTTCGGCGGCGTCTACCAGGACGATCGCAATCAGCTGGCGGTGTTCGGCGTCGATGTGCCTTCGTTCCTCGAGGTCTACGCCGACTACAAGCTCACGCCCGAAGAACGTGATGCGTGGTTGAAAGATCGCACCGGCGCGGTGGTCGGCACCGTGCTCGCCGAACGTTTCAAATGGAAAGTGGGCGACACCATCCCGATGCGCTCCAACATCTGGACCCACAAGGACGGCACCAATACCTGGCCGATGAAGATCGTCGGCATCTTCAATGCCACCAACGGCGACAACCAGGCGGTGTATTT
>JBEVKA010000318.1:0-6686 GCA_040509855.1 Steroidobacter sp. | reverse complement strand
GATTCGTCTCATGCGCCGGTCAGGGAAGCTGCCTGCATCCCTGATCGGCGTTTTGCTGTTGGTGTTTGCTTCGCCGTTGGTCGGCGCCTTCAGCGTGCTGTGGTTCCTGATCTGGCTCACGCCAACGAACTCTCTATTGCCGCGCCTGGACGTCGCCAACGATCGTCAGCTCTATCTCGCGCTCATGAGCCCTGCGTGGTGGCTAGGTGTTCGTCTGAGTGTTTTGTATCGAGCGCCGCCCGCGCTGGCCGGCGCAGCCACCATGCTCATACTTGTGACATTGATCTGCGCAACCTCGATGCGCAATCGTGTGTACGACACGAAAGTGACATTCTGGCAAGACACCGCCGAATGCAACCCAATGAGCGCGCGAGCCGCCAACACCCTCGGCATGGCTTACGCGACCGAATGTAAATTCGAAGCAGCCGCGCACGAATTCAAACGCTCGATCGAGCTGGATCCCACGGACTTTCGCGCCAGTATCAATCTGCTGCTGCTTCGCCAAGGCGAGCTGCCCGGCGTAGATGAGGTGTGCGCCAACGACCCGCGCCTTGATTTTGGAACTGGGGCGTAATCCCATCGATTGCTCGCCTGATCCGCCGTCATCCTGGAGCGATGCAATGTCAGTCAAGGTCCTGGTGCTCTACTACTCATCCTTCGGTCACATGGAAAAAATGGCGAACGCCGCCGCGGAAGGCGCACGCAAGGCCGGTTGCGACGTGATCGTGAAGCGCGTGCCGGAAACGGTGCCCGAAGAAATCGCCAGGAAGTCGCACTTCAAGCTCGATCAGCCAGCGTCGGTCGCGACCATCCAGGAACTGAAGGAATATGACGCCATCATCCTCGGAATTCCTACTCGCTTCGGTCGCATGTCGGCACAGATGGCCAGCTTCTGGGATCAAGGCGGCGGTCTGTGGGCCAGCGGTGAGCTGGTCGGCAAGGTCGGCTCGGTGATGTCATCGAGCGCCACTCAACATGGCGGACAGGAAACGACGCTGTTCGCCGGCATCACCAACCTGCTGCACTTCGGCCTCATCATCGTCGGGCTGCCGTATTCGTTCACGGGCCAGACCAAGATCGATGAAATCACCGGCGGCTCGCCTTATGGCGCCAGCACCATCGCCGGCAGCAAGGGCGAGCGACAGCCGAGTGAAAACGAGTTGAATGCCGCACGCTTCCAGGGCGAGCACGTGGGAAAAATAACCGCCGCACTGCAGGCTGGGCGAAAAGCGGCACAGAAGTAACATCGCCACGCGGTGGAACACCGCCTGCGCCCGCGAGCTTTACGAGTCTCAACCACCGATGGAGGTGCGTCATGACCGAGATTCGCAAAGCCAGGGTCATCATTCTTGCCACACACGGATTCGAACAATCCGAGCTGATGGTGCCCCAACGCAAACTCAAGGACGCCGGCGCGCAAGTCGACGTCGTGTCGCCAGAGCGTGGCCAGATTCGTGGCTGGAAAGATAAGGACTGGGGTGAAAGCGTCGCTGTCGACAAATCGCTCGACGATGCGAGCGCCGACGACTACGACGCCATCGTGTTGCCCGGCGGTCAGATCAATCCCGACCTGCTGCGCGTGAATCAGAAGGCGCTGCAACTGGTCCGCTCATTCCTGGATTCCGGCAAAGTGGTCGCGGCGATCTGTCACGCGCCGTGGATCCTGGTGGAGTTGGACGCCGTGCGCGATCTGCAAGTGACGTCTTACAAGTCGATCAAGAAAGATGTGGTTAACGCCGGCGGCAAATGGGTGGACCAGGCGGTGGTGACCGACCGCGGCATCATCACCAGCCGCAATCCAGGCGACCTGGATGCGTTCTGCGCCAAGATCATCGAGGAGATCGAGGAAGGCAATCACGCCGGCCGTCGTACAGCTGGCGCGAAGCAGACCGAGCCGCGCACTGGCGTTCACTAACCAATTTATTTGTTTATTTCGCCAACTCCGCGATCCCGAGTGCGAGTCGATACGGCTCGGGATCGTTGCGATTGGTGAGCACGATCACGGTGAGCCGCCGCTGCGGATAGCGCACGAGCACGTTGCGAAAACCGATGCTCTCGCCCGAATGCCACAATGTCTCACCCGTGATGCGCCAGCCGAACCCATAGGCAACCTTCGGATCATCGGTCGGCGTGGCCGGCACGAACGCCTGCGCCAGCGAATCGAGCCGCAGCAGGCGGCTGTCATATAACGCCGCGTCCCAGCGCGCCAGATCGTCGATGGAAGAATAAATGCCACCGTCGCCTAACGTGGCGCTGGTGGGACTTTGATCCGTGCGCACCCACTCGCCATTCTCAAAACTATAACCATAGGCACGATGTGGCACGACCGTGCGTGACTCGACGTGCGCCACGGTGCTAATCATTCCCAACGGTTCGAAGATGCGCGCGCGCAGGAACTGCGTGAACATCTGGCCGGACGCCTTCTCGATCACCAATCCCAGCAGCACGTAGCCGCTGTTGCTGTAACGATAGGCGCTGCCGGGTGCGAAGTAAGTTCGATCCTGCGTTTCCAGCAATCGCTGGACGTCCTGATCGCTCAGCTGCGCCGACTGCGATGGCGGCATCACATCTTCATAGTCGACGAGACCCGACGTATGCGTCAGCAGTTGGCGTAATGTTACTTCCTGAGCAGCGCCCGGCAACGACGGCAACCATTGCGTGATCCGATCGTCCAGCCCCAGCTTGTGCTCCTCGCTCAACAAAAGAATGCCTGCGGCGGTGAACTGCTTGCTCACCGAGGCCAGGCGGAAGTTGGTCGCCGATGTGACGGCAACCTGGCTCTCCAGATCCGCCATTCCATAACTGGCGCGAATCACTGGCGCACCGTCTTTCAGCACCAGCACCGACGCTCCGGGATTGGCGCCGGCGTAGTCATGCATCAACGCATCGATTTGTGACTTCATGGGCACGCCGCGACTCTCGTAAAGTGCAGATCTTCGAAATCAAAACTGAAGTCCGCTTCGGGATCGACCTTGGTCATCGACATCACGGACGCGCCTCGATCCACGGAGAAATCCAGCCACGCGTCAACATCGACGCTGTCATCGCGCCAGTCGACAAAGGTACGTCCGCCCCTGCGCATGAGAGATCCCGCAAGGCGGGGCGACTTGGCCGCTACAAACTGTACCTCACCCTGTCGCACGCACACCGAGACTTCACCGAACCATGGATCGCGATAGACACCGAGCAGTTCGCGCACGCTGTCTGGCTCGACGGGCAACGCTGGACTCGAGCTGCTTGACGCACTCGCCGGAGCTTGCGAACCACCCTGCAATTCGTCCGCATACGAAGTGACGCTGCGCTCGTTGACGCCCAACAGGACCTCGGTCAGCACTTGATTGAGGACGATGCGCGCCGACGATCCTTCGCCATTAATCATGAAAACAAACCCCGCGCCTCGCTCCGGCAACAGCGCCACCGACGAATACATGCCCGCCAAGGTCCCGGTGTGAGCAACGCGCAATGCGCCGTGCGTATCCGATAAACGCCAACCGTATCCGTAGGCGTTGAAGCGACTGCCATCCCAGCGACGCTGACGCCCGGACATCGGCATGGGCATGTGTGCTCGCCACAGCTCCTCACGCCGCATCGGCGACAGCCACACCGAACTCGAAGGCGATGGTTTCATGTCGACGCTGAGCCAGAGCGTGACCCACTTCAGCATGTCGTTGAGACTGCACCGGATGCCGCCCGCCGCCGCGGACGTGCTGGTGGGAATGAACTCTGCGTCTGCGCGAATCATCAGATTACGATCGCCATCGCGCCGATGCGGTTGCGCGACGTTTCCGATGCGATCGCGCTCGAATCCGCCGGCCTGGCAACGAGTCATGCCCAACGGCTCGAACAGCTCGCGGGCTACGAGTGTTTCATAGGGAACACCAGACACCGCAGCCGCAACCTCCCCGGCCACCACATACATCAAATTGTCGTATGCATAACCGGCGCGAAAACTCTGCTGCGGCTTCAGGTGAGCGAACGCCGCGAGAATGTCAGCACGCGTGAAATCGTTGGGCTCGGGCCAGAGCATCAAATCGCCCGCGCCTTCCCGCAAACCACTGTTGTGAATCAACAGGTCGCGCACCTGCAGTTCACGCGTGACCCACGGATCGCTCATCTGAAACGTCGGCAGATAGCGAATCACCGGATCGTCCCAACGCAACTTGCCTCGATCGACCAGTCGCGCCAGCACGCCAGTCGTCATGGCCTTGCTGTTGGAGGCGATCTTGAACAACGTATCGGCGTCGATGCGACGGCCGGAGCCTGCGATCAATTCACCGGTCGTACGTTGATAGATAACTCGACCATCGCGAACCACGCCCAGCGCCAGGCCCGGCAAGCGATAGCGAGCGACGACGTCATTGAAGATTTGATCGAATCGAGCGGTCTGCGTCGCGGGTGAGTTGGAAGCACACCCCTGTAGAACCATGACGGCGGCCAGACACAAAACCGTCAATGCGCGACACGCGCGTATCGAACACTTTTCGAAATTAGCCATGGGTCTCGATCTTAACGAATCAACACTGCTGGGCCTTGTCTTGCGCGCGGCCTTTAATGATAATGATTCGCGTCCGAGCCGCCGCCAACGATGCAACTGGGGAATTTTCCAATCTGAACGCGCCATCGTGCGTGGTTTGAGTTATGCGTGCGGGCAGGCAGGTTTGGGTCATTACGCATCGCTGGGCGGGTTTGTCGCTCGCGTTGTTTCTCACAGTCGTCGGACTCACCGGCGCGCTGATGGCGTTTTATGACGAAATCGAATCGCTCATAGCGCCGCAACTTCACATCGCTCAACCGCCCTCTGCGCAAACTGAGCCACTTGATTCGCTCGAACTGCGCGAGAAAGTGCGGGCAGCGTATCCGGGCGCGGTCATCAATTATCTGCCGCTGAAGTCGGAGCCCGGCAAAGTCATCAGACTCGACATTCGCCGCATCGACCCAGCGACGGGACGCATCGGCCCCTGGTCGCCGACGATTGACGAAGTGTTCGTCGATCCCTACACCGGCCGCGTGATCGCCCATCGTCTGTGGGGCGACATCAGTCAGGGCGCCGTCAACGTCATGCCCTTCATCTATCGGCTGCACTACACGCTGCTCGCCGACAAGACCGGCAGATACATCCTGGGCATCGCGGCGCTGATCTGGGTGCTGGATACATTCATTGGTTTCTATCTCACCTTGCCTGCGTGGCGCGCACGTCAACAAAACTCGACTGCCAACAACGGGCCGTCGTGGTGGTCGCGCTGGAAGCCGAGCTGGCTGGTGCGCTGGACCGGCGGTGAAACCAAGCTGACCTTCGATTTACATCGCGCCGGCGGCCTGTGGATCTGGCCGATGCTGTTCGTGTTCGCATGGTCGAGCGTCTATTTCAATTTGCGAGAAGTGTACGACCCGGTCATGCGGATGTTCGGCGCAGAGAAACTCCTGGACGGCGTCGCCACGCTGGCGCGTCCTCGTCACGAACCGCAACTCGATTTCGCGGCAGCCACCGCTCACGGCCGTGAGCTTGCGAAATCGGAAGCTGCGCAACGTGGCCTGACGATTGAGCCAGACGGAGCGAGCGCTCTATCGCACCGGCCTGCGGTTGGCGCATACGTTTACTATTTCAGCACTGATCGCGACTTCACCATTCGCGGCGGTCGATCGCTCGTAATCTTCGACAGCGACAGCGGCGCGCTGAAGAAAATCATGCTGCCGCAGGGCGCGAACGGCGCCAACACATTCACCGAGTGGATGATCGCTCTTCATATGGCTCGCGTGGGCGGACTGCCTTATCGCATCGCTGTGACATTGATCGGGCTGCTCGTCACCACGCTTTCCGTCACCGGCGTGCTGATCTGGATGCGCAAGCGCCAAGCGCGCAGTTTGTCCGCCGAGAAAGTGAATCGCCGTCGCTTGGCCGACTCCCAAAACGCTCTCGCTCCGAGCGTCGATTCCGCGCTGCCACTGCGCAGCGAGTGATTTGCCGCTGTCCGCGGCCGCGAGCTACATACTGCAACGTTAGAGGCTGTTCGATATGAAACAACAACACGCCGCGATTTGCGCCGCCCTGGCCGCGGCCCTCGCAAACCAGGCGTCGCTCGCCGCGACTCCCGAAGGCGATCTCGAAGAAGTGATGGTCACGGCCAATCGCATCGAAAAGCCGCTCAGCACCATTCCGAACACGGTCACCGTCATCAACGAGGTAGCCCTGGAACAGCAGCTGGCGATTCACAACGACATCTCTACCGTGCTCGGCAACCTGATTCCGAGCTTTGCTCCCAGCCGCCAGAAAATGACCAACGCGGGCGAGAGCCTGCGTGGGCGCAAGCCGCTCTACATGATCGACGGCGTGCCGCAATCCAGCCCGCTGCGCGAAGGTGGTCGCGACGGCCACATCATCGACCCAGCCGTGATCGCACGAGTGGAAGTGCTCCACGGTGCGAATGCCATTCATGGTTTGGGCGCGTCCGGCGGCATCATCAATCTCATCACCAGGAAACCCACCGAAGCACTCGAACAGAGCGTGCGCCTGGACAGCACCTTTCAGAGTGAAGACATCGGCGAGAGCGCCGATTATGGCGTGAACTACAGTGTTTCCAGCGGCTTCGGCAACGCCGACTTCCTGGCCAGCCTCACACTGCGCGAAGCCGGCATCTCGTACGACGCCAACGGCGCCCTGATCGGCGCCGACAACACGCAAGGCGACA
>JBEVKA010000317.1:0-3132 GCA_040509855.1 Steroidobacter sp. | reverse complement strand
TGTACTGCTCATGCCCCGGTGTGTCGGCGACGATGAACTTGCGGCGGTCGGTGGAAAAGAAACGATAGGCGACGTCGATGGTGATGCCCTGCTCGCGCTCCGCGGCCAGGCCGTCCACCAGCAAGGCGAAATCCAGCTCGCCATTCTGAGTGCCGACCTTTTTCGAGTCCGCTTCCAGCGCATCGAGCTGGTCCTCGAAAATCATCTTGGATTCGTACAGCAGCCGGCCGATCAACGTCGACTTGCCGTCGTCCACGCTGCCGCAGGTGATGAAACGCAGCAGGCTCTTGTGTTCGTGCGACTTCAGGTACGCCTGAATGTCGGTGGCGATCAGGTCGGACTTGTGGGCCATTAGAAATAGCCTTCCTGTTTCTTTTTCTCCATCGACGCGGCGCTGTCGTGATCGATGACGCGGCCCTGGCGTTCCGAGCTGGTCGTCAGCAGCATCTCTTGAATGATCTCAGGCAGCGTGGTCGCTTCGCTCTCGATCGCGCCCGTGAGTGGATAGCAGCCCAGCGTACGGAAGCGCACCGACCTCAGCTCCGGACGCTCGCCGTCGCGCAGTGGCATGCGATCGTCGTCGACCATGATGAGCGTGCCGTCGCGCTTCACCACTGGCCGCATCGCCGAGAAATACAGCGGCACGATGGGGATCTTTTCCAGATAGATGTATTGCCAGATGTCGAGCTCGGTCCAGTTCGACAGCGGGAACACGCGCAAGCTCTCGCCTTTGTTCTTGCGGGCGTTGTATTGCCGCCAGAGCTCCGGACGCTGACGCTTGGGATCCCAGCGATGCTGGGCGGAACGGAACGAGAACACGCGCTCCTTGGCCCGAGATTTCTCTTCGTCGCGTCGAGCGCCGCCAAACGCGGCGTCGAAACCATACTTGTCGAGCGCCTGTTTCAATCCCTGGGTCTTCATCACATCGGTGTGCACGGCCGAGCCGTGCGTGAAGGGCCCGATGCCGCGCTCCAGTCCGTCTTGATTGATGTGGACCAGCAGCTGCAGGCCCAGCTCGGCTGTGAGGCGATCGCGGAAGGCGATCATGTCCCGGAACTTCCAGGTGGTATCCACGTGCAGCAGCGGGAACGGCGGTTTCGCGGGGTAGAATGCCTTCATCGCCAGATGCAGCATCACCGAGCTGTCCTTGCCGATGGAGTACAGCATCACGGGCCGCTCACACTCGGCCACGACTTCACGCAGGATATGAATGCTCTCGGCTTCGAGCCGCTGTAAATGAGTCAGTCTGGTCATCGCTAACAAGGGCCCCGGCTCTGGCATCGGTTCCGGCCGGGTTTCAATCCGGTTACGGGCCACGATTGTGCGTGAACGGCTGATGGCTGCATATCGCGAGTGGTGCGGCGGGCCGAACCTCAGGTTATAAGCGCCGGACGCGGCAAAAACGGCAGCGTTTTCAAAAAACACCGGCTTTTCAGATACATATGCTTACAATCTTGTAACACTACTTTGCCGGCGCCCGTGCTGAACTTCAGTCGCGCCACGGTTACTAATTAACGCCAGCGACACGGACGGCGCTCGAGCACATAACCGCATCGTTCAACGCAATGTCAGCAACGACCCCACACAATCAGCCAGGAATGGTGACTCGGATCTCCAAGCCTCTGTTGGCCGCCGTGGTGGCGTTCACCTTGTCCGCTTGCGCAGTGGGGCCGAACTATCGTCCGCCGCAGCCGGTGACGCCGGATTCGTGGCATGAGCTGCCTGCGACTGGCGTGCGTGTCGAATCGCCAGACGCGCCTTCGCTCGCGGCCTGGTGGACCACGCTCAACGATTCCCAGTTGAATGAGTTGATCGAACGCGCGCTGGCCGACAACAAAACGGTCAAGCAGGCGTACGCGCGAGTCGTCCAGGCACGCGCGCAACGAGCCATCACCGGGTCGGGCTTCTGGCCGAACATCGGCGCCTCGACCAGCGCCAGTCGCAGCGAATCGGAATCGAATTTCAACGAAAGCGGTGAAGTCGTGAGCAGCGTCGGCGAGAGCTACAACATGGGCCTGAGCGCCAGTTGGGAGCTCGATCTGTTCGGTGGTCAACGGCGTTCGTATGAAGCCGCCACCGCGCAGCTCGCGGCAACAGAAGCGGATATGCGCGATGTGCTCGTCGTGCTGTTGGGCGATGTCGCGTTGAGCTACGTCGGCGTGCGGACCGCGCAGTCGCGGCTCGACTTCGCCGAACGTAATCTGGAATCACAGCGCGAAGCGCTCGATATCACGCGCTGGCGAGCGGAGGCGGGGCTCACGACGGTGCTCGACGTCGAGCAGGCCAACACCAGCTACGAACAGACGCGGGCGCAGATTCCCTCGCTGGAATCGAGCCTGGTGCAGAACATGAATCGACTGGCCGTGCTCACCGGCCAGACGCCCGGAGCATTGGAGTCCACGCTACAGGCTCGCAAGCCGATTCCGGTTGCGCCGGTGGATATCGTGGCCGGTGTTCCCGCCGATGTGTTGCGTCGTCGGCCGGATATTCGCAGCGCCGAACGTCAGCTCGCCGCGCAGACTGCACAAGTCGGCGTCGCCACGGCCGCGTTGTATCCGAGCTTGTCGCTGACCGGTTCGATCAGCTGGACTTCACTGACCGCGAGCGATCTGCTCGACGGTTTTCGTAACGAACGTTCCGGCGTGTCGCTCAGCCTGCCGATTTTCAATGGCGGTGCGCTGCGCCAGAACATCAAAGTACAAAACGCCCTGGTGAATCAGGCCCTCGCCGCGTACGAGTCGACGGTGCTCGCCGCGTACGAGGAAGTGGAGAATTCGCTCGATGCATGGACCAGCGAACAACGCCGACATGAAGCCTTGGTGCGAGCCGTCGAGAGCGCGCGCCGCGCCTCCGAGCTGGCGCTGGTTCAATACAACTCCGGCCTGGTCGACTTCCAAACCGTGCTGACGGCGGACCGGCAGTTGATTTCGCTGGAAGACTCGCTCGCAATCAGCGATGGCGAAATGACTTACAACCTGATTCGTCTGTACAAGGCGCTCGGCGGCGGCTGGTCGGTGTTCCCGACCGCAGCCACCGCGGCCGCGGGAAGCTGACGCCACTTGCAGGCCTAACGAAGCAACAGTCTCATGGACACTGAAACCAGCAACTCCACCGACATTTCGCACACCCTGC
>JBEVKA010000316.1:0-6832 GCA_040509855.1 Steroidobacter sp. | reverse complement strand
CCCTAGTCGCATGAACCGCAGTCTAGTCGGCCGACTCGGGTGAACAGGCACGCGCGATGGGCAGTGCAAATCGTTTGATGGGTAGCGGCGTGGGTTTGCTATGCTGAGTCGAGCTTGGACCTCACGAACCCTGCCGTGAATAGCCTCGGTGATCCCATCCTCACCAAGATTGCGCCCTCCGCCCGGCCGGGCCAGCTCGCGCGCGACTCGCTGGTACGCCGGCTGGATGAGGTTATTTCACATCGCCTGACCCTGCTGCATGCACCTGCCGGTTATGGCAAAACCAGCCTGCTGGCCCAGTGGCATGAGCAACTCGTCCAACGCGGGCTGCACGCCGCTTGGATCACGCTTGAAGAAGACGAGTCCGACGCCGCTCGCTTCGCCGAGTATGTGATGGCAACGCTGGGTGGTGGCAGCGGAGAAAACCTGCCGCTGCGAGCCGCGCTCTCGGCCATCATCAACCGACTATCACAAGCCGAGCGCGACACGGTGCTGATCCTCGACGACTTTCATCGCGCCGAAAGCGAAGATGTTTGCAGCTTCGTGCGCTCGCTCATCAAGCTCGCGCCGCCCAAGCTGCATCTGGTGATCGCCTCTCGCGACTATCCCAAGCTCGGCCAGGCGACGCTCGCCTCCAACGAAGAGCTGCTCGAAATCGGCGTGGAGGATCTCAAGTTCACGTTCGACGAAGCGCGCGTGATGTTGAATCGCGGCGCCTCGACGCCACTGAGCGACGCCGATATCGCCAAGCTCGTCGAACGCACCGAGGGCTGGCCGATCGCGATACAAATGAGCGCGCTGTCGCTGCGTAAAGGCTGCGACCGCGCCGAGCTGATCGCGAATTTCTCCGGCCCTGCCTGGGAACTCGCCCGTTATTTGTCCGAGCAGGTGCTGGCCAGTCTACCGGCCGACATCGAAGCATTGATTACGCGTACCGCGATTCTGGAGCGACTCAACGGTGAGCTCGTCAACCTGCTGTGCGATCGAGCCGATGGCGTGCTGATGCTGGAACGGCTGGAAAAACAGAACCTGTTCCTGGTGCCGCTCGACGCGCAGCACCTCACCTATCGATATCACCAGTTGTTCGCCGAGATCCTGCGGGATCGCCTGTCGCGACGTGATCCGTCTGGATTCCGCCAACTGCACGCCAAAGCGGCCCGCTGGTTCAGCACGCAGGGGCGCGTGACGGAAGCGGTGAACCACGCAGTGCTGGCGGCGGATGAAGAGTTGCTCGCCAACATTCTCGACGAAGCCGGCGGCTGGCGACTCATTCCCGAGGGGCGCATCGACGCATTGGTCGCAGGACTGGGGAAGCTATCTGAAACCACCGTCGCCGGCCTGCCGCGCCTGACACTGGCGCGCGTCTATCACTTAATCAAACAAGGCGAGATGGCGCCAGCGCGCGCGACCTACGATACCTTCCGCAATTCCGTCGCTCGCGCCAGCTTGCCGGCAGATCTGTGGACCGAAGTGAATCTGGTCGGAGAAGTGCTGTCGGAATATGAGAATGCGCCCGTGCGGCGTGAGGATCTGCTCGCCAAGGAAGCGCTGATTCTCACATTGCCCTCGGACGATCACCTGATGCTCGCCAATGTTTGCGAATCGTTGGGCGAGAAGTACTGCAATTGCGGCTGGCTCGAACGAGCGCTGGAACCGACTCGCCAGGCACGCGCGCATCACAAAGCGCTCGGCTCGATCTATGGCGAAATGTTCACGCGCTTCCTGGAAGCGCGGATCAGGCTGGCCCAGGGTCGTCTCGACGAGGCGCAAGCGGTGCTGAAAGAAACTGCCGCCGATATCCATCAGTCGTATGGGTCGCATTCCGATCTGGCAGCGAACTGCGCGGTGTATCACGCCGAAACATTATTCGAGCGCGACGCCTGCGACGAAGCCGCGACGCTGCTCGAATGGGCTTTGCCGCACATGGAACAATCCGACGGCTGGTTCGAAATCTATGCGTCCGGCTTTTATACCGCCACACGCCTGGCATTCAGTCGCGGCGGCGGAGAGCCTGAACGAATCATCGCGCGCATGCGTGCGGTCGCCAGGCAACGCTGCCTGACTCAGCTGCAATCGCTGGCCGACATTTACGAAGTCGAGGCATTGATTCACGCCGGCCGGAATCACGAGGCTCGCGAACGAGCCCACGAGATTGGGCTACAGACACTGGCGGCGAGCATGAAAGAAGAAATTCCCGCCTGTCGCCATGTCTCACTGGCAGCGTCGACATGCGCCATCAAACTACAGTTGTGCTCAGGAGAGCATGCGGCGGCATTGGCAAGCATCGAGAGCACCGAGGTATGGGCCCGCCAGCATGGACATGGACGATTGCTGATTACGCTGTGCGTGCTCGCGTCTCACGCGCATCATCTTGCGCATCAGGCTGAGCGCGCGGTCACGCGCTTCGATGAAGCGGTGAGCATGTCCATGTTCCAGAACTTCGTCGGACCTTTCCTCGACTGCTGGCGATTCATCAGCACCTCCGCCACCAGCGACGCACGCCGTCCGGTTACGCGCACCACGGACCGATTCCGCGAAGGTTTTCTACGTCGATTGCGCAAGTCGCTCGAGCGCTACTCGGCACAAAGCCGCGAACCCACGCTGCTGAGCGCCCCGGAACTATCGGCGCTACGGCATCTCGATGCCGGCTACACGAACAAGGAGATCGCGCGCCTGCTGAAGATTTCGCCGAACACGGTCAAGTATCACCTGAAGTCGCTGTTCGAAAAGCTCGGCGTCAATTCCCGCCGCGACGCTGTGAGATTGTCGCGAGAGCAAAAGCTATTGCATGACATGCGCGACGGAGTGTGATCCTCGCCTTCAGCGAGATCGGCCTCGCGCCGACACTGGCCAGATTTCCACCAGCGTGTCGCCACTCACGACGTGATAGACGTCATAGAGGTTCACGGTCGGATCGCAGTGGGGCACGGCGAGATGCACGTTGTCCGCAATATTCCAGACCTTGCGCCCTTCCGGATCCACGATCGCGCCGTGCTCGTCGCCCATGAAATTGAACGTACTGCCTTTCGGAGCGCCGTGCACGACCACCGGCGGCCCGCCATCGGTTGCCAACGCTTTATAACCCGCATCGATGGTCGCCATGCCTGGCGTGTTCGCGCTGACCACCCGCGTGTCGACGAACAACGAATACTCGTAAGGTAGCGAACCCTGGTTGGAAAGATCGCAGTCCGCGTACTGGCGATCCATGAACACGTACGAGCCCACCTGCCATTCGTTGAACACGCCGAGTGACGCGTCGATGTAATGCGTGCCCGTGCCGCATCCCGTGATGACTTGGGGCGCACCGCCCTGCGAGGTCAGCTCGCCGATGACAGACTGCAAATACTGAGTGCGATCGCTCATCGCAGCGGCGCGATCCTGGTAGCTCGCGATGTGCTGCTGACGCCCGCAATACATCTGCACGCCGCGATAACGCAGGTTGCCGTGTGCAACGATTGTCCGCAGCAACTGTACGGCTGCCGCTGCCGACGGCACGCCGGTGCGTCGGATGCCGGGATCGATATCGATCAGCACATTCAGTGGGCGGCTCACGCCGGACGCGAGCGCCACCGCGTTCGAAACATTGTCGACGACGACGGTCAGATCGCGAACTCGTTCGTTGAGTGCGTTGAGTCGCGCGATGCCTGGGTTGGAGACCACGGGCGAGGTGATGAGGATGGAATCGATTCCGCCCGCCGCCATCGCCTCGGCCTCGCCGAGCTTCGCGCAACACACGCCAACGGCACCGGCGGCGAGCTGGCGCTTCGCGATGTCGACGCTCTTGTGCGTCTTGGCGTGAGGCCGCAGCGACGCTCCGTGCGCGCGAGCGAAGTCAGCCATCTTCCGAATGTTCCTATCCAACGCGTCGCGGTCGATGACCAGCGCCGGCGTATTGAGATCGGCGCGCGATCCGGGCCGGCCAATCAGGGGTTGATGCAAACGAATGTCGTCGAGCATGTTCATGTCCGTATCGATGTGGCCGACGGCGAGCCTGGGCGCTAAGCTTCGCACATGAATCCCAACCCTGCCCTGCTCACCGAACTGCGACGGATCGTCGGGCCGCCAGGTTATCTCGATCAGGCTGCCGACGTAGCGCCGTTCGTCGTCGATCACCGCAAATTGTATCGGGGCGCGACGCCGCTGGTGTTGCGTCCGGAGAGCACCGAGCAGGTCTCGGCCATCATGCGTCTGTGCAATGAGGCCCGAGTCGGCGTGGTGCCGGTCGGTGGCAACACCGGCTACTGCGGTGGCGCGACGCCGAGCGAGGACGGCTCGCAGATCGTGCTGTCGCTCTCACGCATGCGGCGCATTCGCACTGTCGATCCGCTCAACTACACAATGATCGCCGAAGCGGGCTGCGTGCTCGCGGAAGTGCAAGCCGCCGCCGCAGCTGTCGATCGGTTGTTTCCGATGAGCTTGGGATCGGAGGGTTCGTGCCAGCTCGGCGGCAATCTTTCCACCAACGCGGGCGGCACCGCCGTGCTTCGCTATGGAATGATGCGGGATCTGATCCTGGGCCTGGAAGTCGTGTTGCCCGACGGTCGCGTGCTCGACGGGCTCAAACCTCTGCGCAAGGACAACACGGGTTACGACCTGCGCGATCTATTCATCGGCGCCGAGGGCACGCTCGGAATCATCACTGCTGCCGCCTGCAAGTTGTTTTCGCGACCGGCATGGACAGTCACTGCATTCGTCGGCACCGACAATCCGGAGCACGCGGTGACGCTGCTCTCACGACTGCGCACATTCACCGGCGATGCGGTGTCGACCTTCGAGCTCATTCCACGCATCGCGCTCGAACTGGTGTTGAAACATGTTCCCAAGACAGCCAATCCGCTCGACACGCGTCATGACTGGTATGTGCTGATCGAAATCGGCATGGGGCGTCAGGACGAAGGCCTGCGAAGCGCCATCGAGGCCGAGCTGGCTGCGGCCATGGAAGGCGGCGAGATCAGTGATGCGGCCGTGGCAACCAGCGATGCTCAGCGAGAAATGTTCTGGCGGCTGCGTGAAACCATTCCCGAAGCGCAACGAGCCATCGGCGCCAGCATCAAACACGATGTGTCGGTCATGACCAGCGAGCTGCCTCGCTTCATCGTCGAAGCCTCGCAACTCGTACGGTCGATCACGCCGCAGGGACGCATCGTTTCCTACGGACACTTGGGCGACGGCAATCTGCATTTCAACGTGAGCCAACCGGCCGATGGCGACGACGAATCGTTCCTGCGGCTGGCGCCGAGCATCAATCGAGCGGTGCACGACCTGATCGCCCGCTACGGCGGCAGCATCAGCGCCGAGCACGGCATCGGCAGGCTCAAGCGCGAGGAGCTGGTGCGTTACAAACATCCGGTGGCGATCGAGGTCATGCGCTCGATCAAGCAGGCGCTGGATCCCAACGGCATCATGAATCCCGGCAAGGTGCTCTAGCTGCCGATCGAGCCGCCGCCTTCTTTGCGGATTGCGATCACACTGGCTCGCGGCAGCGTGCCCGGCCCATCGGGCCAGTGACTGTTGGGTTCAGCGGTATTGCCGCCCTCGCCCGGATGTTGAATGCTGAGGAACAGGGTCTCGCCGTCTGGCGTGAATTCGCAGCCGCAGACCTCGCACCCCATCGGTCCGCTCATGAACTGCTGCAGACGGCCGCGCTCCGGGCCGGTCGTCGGGCACACCCAGCAACCATCGTTGTTACCGTTCGGCTGCACGCCATCGGTCACGATCCACAAGTTTCCCGCCTTGTCGAAGCCGACGTTGTCCGGCGAACCGATCGGGCTCAGGTCCGCGGCTTTGGAATAACCCGCGTAGTAGGCGCTGTCGCTCTTCACTTGATTCAGATCGGTAATCAGCCGGCCGCCGGATGGATCGCCCGCGAGCAGAAAGACTTCCCATGAGAACTCGCGCGCGGTGTGATCGTCATTCGCTTCGCGAATCTCGATGATGTGGCCGAACGCGTTCGGGCCGCGCGGGTTGGCGACATTCGGACCGGAATCGATCTCGCGCCCACCATAGGTCACGCTGCCTGGCTCGACAGTGCGATTCTCGTTGCGCGTGCAGGCGATGTAGACGCGACCCGTCGTCGGATTTGCCTCGACGTCTTCGGGACGATCCATGGGCGTGGCGCCGAGAATGTATGCAGCCATGCGCGCTTTGATGAGAACGTCTGCCTGATCGCGGAAGCCTGCAGCGGCGTTCAGCGGTCCTTTCGGATCGAACACGAGCGACAACCATTGTCCTTTGCCGCTCGCATCGAAGCGCGCGACATACAGCGAGCCCTGATCGAGCAGCTGACGATTGGCCGCGCGGTTGTTGGCATCGAAACGTCCGCCAGAAACGAATTTATAAACGTACTCGAACTTGTCGTCGTCACCCATGTAGACGGCGACGCGGCCGTCTTTCGCGATCACCGGGCTCGCGCCTTCGTGCGCGAAGCGTCCCAATGCGGTGCGTTTGACCGGCGTGGCGGCCGGATCGAGCGGATCGATCTCGACGATCCACCCGAAGCGGAACGGCTCGGTCGGCGTTTGCGCCAGATCGAAGCGCGCGTCGGCGACGTGCCAGTTGTACAGGCACTGATCCTTCCACATGCGAAAGCGTCGATGCGACTCGATGATGAACGGATCGACGTCGGCGCGAGCTTTGAGCTGATCGAGAGTGCCGAAATAGTCCTGAATGTTCTCTTCGGCGGTCAGGTAAGTGCCCCAAGGCGTCTTGCCGCCGGCGCAGTTCGACATCGTTCCCAATGCGCGCGAGCCTGACGGATCATCCTTGGTTCGTAATAGTGACGAACCGCGCGCAGGGCCGCCGATATCGATTGGCGTCGTGGCGGTGATGCGGC
>JBEVKA010000315.1:0-8622 GCA_040509855.1 Steroidobacter sp. | reverse complement strand
CCAACGGTCAGATGCGTCGCCTGCAGGCGGTCGCGAAATATTCGTTTTGATCCTCAAGAGCACTTTGATTTCGAGAATAGTGGGGGAGAAAAGTCATGGTCAGTAGTTCCACCGCGGCCACGCCCGGCGCCACCGCCGGCATCGACCGCTCGCACCGGCGCGTGATCTTTGCGTCCTCGCTCGGCACGGTGTTCGAGTGGTACGACTTTTATTTGTACGGCTCGTTGTCGGCCATCATCGCCAAGCAGTTCTTCTCGGGCGTGAACGAGACCACGGGCTTCATTTTCGCGCTGCTGGCGTTCGCCGCCGGCTTTTTCGTGCGTCCGTTCGGCGCGCTGGTGTTCGGGCGGCTGGGTGACCTGGTCGGCCGCAAGTACACCTTCCTGATTACCATCGTAATCATGGGTGCGTCGACGGCGCTGGTGGGCTTGCTGCCGAGCTACGCGGCGATTGGTGTCGCCGCGCCGATCATTCTGATCTTGCTGAGACTGTTGCAGGGTCTCGCGCTCGGCGGCGAGTATGGCGGAGCGGCGACCTATGTCGCCGAGCACGCGCCGAACGGCAAGCGCGGTTTTTATACCAGTTGGATCCAGACCACGGCGACGCTGGGTTTGTTTCTTTCGCTGCTGGTGATCCTCGCCTGCCGCGTCACGCTCGGACCCGAGTTCGAAGTGTGGGGCTGGCGCATTCCGTTCCTGATCTCGATCGTGCTGCTGGCGATCTCGGTGTACATCCGCCTGCAGTTGCAGGAATCGCCGGCGTTCACCGAAATCAAGAGCCAGGGCAAGCTGTCCAAGGCGCCGCTCACCGAGGCGTTCGGCAACGGCAGCAATCTCAAGATCGTGATCCTGGCGCTGCTGGGTGCGACCGCGGGCCAGGCAGTCGTGTGGTACGGCGGCCAGTTCTACGCGCTGTTCTTCCTCGAAAAGATTTTGCAGGTCGATCCGAAGGCCGCGAATCTCATGATCGCCGCGGCGCTGTTGATCGGCACGCCGTTCTTCATCGTGTTCGGCGCGCTGTCGGACAAGATCGGCCGCAAGAGCATCATCATGGCCGGCTGCATCCTGGCCGCGCTCACTTATTTCCCGGTGTTCAAGGGCCTCACGCACTTTGCGAATCCGGCGCTGGAGCGCGCCGTGCAAACGGCGCCGGTCACCGTGGTGGCCGATCCGGCCGACTGCTCGTTCCAGTTCGATCCGGTGGGCAAGAAGGTCTTCACCCAGTCGTGCGACGTGGTGAAGTCGTCGCTGGCCAAGGCCGGCATTCCCTATGAGAACGAAGCGGCGCCCGCTGGCTCGTTGGCTCGCGTGCGCATCGGCACGGGCGACAGCGCCGTGTTCATCGACTCGTTCCCCGGCTCGACCCTGGACAAGGCCGCGTTCAAGACCGCGAACGACCAGTACACCGGTCAGCTGAAGGCCGCGCTGGCCACGGCCGGCTATCCCGCCAAGGCCAACATGGCTGAAGTGAATTACCCGATGGTGATCGCGCTGTGCACCTACCTGGTCATCCTGGTGACCATGGTGTACGGGCCGATCGCGGCCTGGCTGGTGGAGCTGTTCCCGACTCGCATCCGCTACACCTCCATGTCGCTGCCGTATCACATCGGCAATGGCTGGTTCGGCGGCTTCCTGCCGGTCACCTCGTTCGCCATCGTGGCGGCGACGGGCGACATCTACAACGGCCTGTGGTACCCGATCATAGTCGCGGTCATGACCGCCATCATCGGCACCTTGTTCCTGCGGGAGACCAAGGATCAGTCGATATGAGAGAATAGTGCGCTTACATCCCCGGTTCAGGTTCATCAGGTAGCATCGCGCGTTTCCCGGGTTTCCCCGGGGGCGCGCGATGCGCCGTTTGAAGGGAGAAGAAGTGCACTATCTACCCGGCGCCCGCGGCGTAGCAGGCTTGTTTTTGATGGCGTTGCTGGCCGGCTGCGGCGGCAGCGGCGGTGACGAGTCCACGCGGACCGAAATCTCCACCAATGCGATTAGTTTCAGCGCCCCCGCGCCCGACGCGGCGACGCCAGCAACGCAGGTGTTCACCGCCACCTTCGGCGACGAGATCGCCCATCTCGCCGTAGTCCACAGCGGCGCGGCGATCAGCGCCGTCACCTCGACCATGAATGGCCGGACGGCGACCATCACGGTCGAGCCGGTCGCGCCGAACACGGTGGGTCCGGGGACGTACATTGGCGCGGTGGCTGTTACTGGCTACACCTGCGCCGATGCGACGTGCGGCAAGCTGGCAGCCGGGGCCACTTCGACGGTCGCCGTCAGCTATCAAGTCTCGCCGGTCGTTCAGTTCGTCACTCCTTATGTCGAGACCGCCGGCGTCGCGGACGAAGTCATCCTTCGCGGCGTCGGCTTCAACAGGTTCCTGGTGGAAGGCGTGCGCTTCGGCGACGTCGCCGCCACCGCGATCACGCAGGTGAACGCGAGCGAGATCCGCGCCACGCATCCGGCCCTGCCGGCGGGGGACTACCCGGTCCGTCTCGTGTCTTCGAATCATCAGGGCGTCGTGCCGACGACAGCAACCCTGCGCGTCCGGAACCCTGTCGTTTATGCAGCGACAACACTCGCTTATCCCACTGCAGCGACCGAGATTCGCGGGTTGGTGTATGACGCCGAACGCACCTCGCTGCTGGCCGTCACCGACGCGGGCGGCGGTTCGCTCATCCGTTACCCGTACACGGGCGGCGCCTGGGGCGCGCCCACCGAAGTGGCCGCCGGCTTGCGCGATGTCGCGTTGTCGGCTGCGGGCACGACGTTGAACGGCATCACTTCGACGACGTATGTTCCGATCGATCCGGTGGCGTTGACGATCGGCACGGCCATCACCGCGCCGTCGATGACAACGGACTCGTTCCTCAAGAGCATCACGGTCGGCAACGATGACATCGGGCTCATCACGACGGGCATCGCCGGGAGCACGCCGACCACGCCGTATTTGTATTCGCCATTCACCTCCGCCCTGATAGCGGCCACGGTCGCGATCAACAACGCCTCCCAGGGCATGTCCGCCAACGGCGCGACGGCCTATTTGATTCAAGGCGACCCGACGACAACGACCGATCTGCCGGTGTACGAATACACAACCAACGGCAACGGGATTGCGACTGCCACTTTCTCCCTGCACCAGAACGGCATACCGCCGGTGCTCGCACGCAACGAGACGCGGTTGGTGATGAATGGTGTCCGTGTTTATGACCAGGCGGAAACGTTCCTCGCGGTGCTGCCGGGTACCACGGGCTCGGTGGTGCTGAGGCCGGACGGCAAGCGCGCCTACACCTACGATCGATTCGCCGGCGGCATTCTCACTTTCGACACTTCGGTCGATCCCGGTGAAGTCTTTCCGGCGCTGGGACCGGTCACGCCGATATCCGGCGATCCGGGTCAGGGCGTGCGCATGATTATTTCTCCCGACGGCGGCACGCTGTTCATCGCCGGCAGCAACCAAATCGTGGTTCAACCGACCCCGGCGCTGTGAGCCGGCGCGCGAGCATGAAAATGATTCGAAACAATCTTTGTATGCAGGTTCCGCTGTGCGTGGCGCTGTCGCTCGCGAGCTATGTCGCCAGCGCCGCGGAGCTGGGACGCCCGACCGAACCCAAGGCCGTCCAGAAAACCAATTTTTCGCTGGGCCTGGTCGCCAGCGACAGCGACACCAAGGACAGCACGTCGAACGGCACGTTCGGCCTGAGCGGCATCGCGACCATGCCGATCGGCGACATCGTCGGCGCATCGCTGTCCGGCACGTATTCGCGTTCGACGGCGCGCACCAGCGATGTGTTGCTCGATGTGAGTTCGCCCGATCAGACGCGTCCGTCGTGCCGCTTCAACAATACGGAGCTGGCGGCGAGTGTGTTCGCGCGCTGGCCGACGCTCGGCCGCGTGTCGGCGAGTTATGGCAATGGTTCGCTGTCGTCCGACTGCGGTGACCAGTCGATGTTCGTGACCACCGGCGATGACGAGTTGGGTACCGACAATTATCGTTTGCTGGCCGAGGCGTATCTGGGCAATTTCACGCTCGGCGCCACGCACACGTCGACCGAGCTGGAAGACGGGCCCAAGCTCGAGTCCGACATCTTCAATGCCACCTGGTATCCGATCAACAGCCTGCGCGTCACGCTGTCCGGTGGCGATCTGTACGAACAGGACACGTACGGCATCGAGATCGAACACCAGCCTGAGTTCATGGGCGATTCGCTCGGCGTGGCGCTCGGCTACACCGTGGTGGATCGCGAACAGGAAGTCGGCACCATCAGCTTCAGCGTCATCTATCACTTCGGCACCAAGGTCGAGCTGAAGACCCGTGACCGCCAGTACCGATAGCGCCTGCGCTGTTTGACGCATTGCCTGCCACGGCGGGCAGTTCCATAGTGCACCCTGCTCTGTTTGCGCCCGTCGGGCGCAACGCATAACTATTCAGGGAGCGGGCCATGGTGACGACGCGTCGATCGTTCATGCGGAATATGGGCGTGCTGGGCGCCGCTGGAGTGTACTTCGGCGAAAGCCTGGTCGCCGCGAACACGGCGTTGGCGGGCACGGCCGAGAAATCCGCGACCGTCTGGCTCGACGCGAACGAAAATCCCGCCGGACCGCCGGCATCCGCCATCGAAGCGATGGTGCGAGGCGCGCCTGCTTCGTGGCGTTATCACTTCGACGAATTCGACACCTTCACGAATGCCATCGCGCAGAGCGAGCAAGTGTCGCCGCAACAGGTGATGTTCGGCGTGGGATCGAGTGAAGTGGTCGCATCTGCGATCTGCGCGTTCGCAACGACTACCAAGCCGATGATTACCGCCTCGCCGACGTACGACATCATCGTCGCGCTGGCTCGCAGCCTCGGTCGGCCCGTGATCGAAGTTCCGCTGACTGCGCAGTGGGGATATCCGGTGAAGGAGCTGGCCGCGGCAGCGAAGAAGGCCGGCGGCGGCATGATCTATTTGTGCAACCCGAACAATCCCACCGGCTCGATCACCGCCAGCGAAGACATCCGCTGGCTGGTGAGCAATCTGCCGCCGGACACGGTGTTGTTCGTCGATGAAGCGTATCTGGAGTTCGCAGATCCGGCGCTTGCGGAAAGCGCGATCAAATACGTGCGTGAAAACAAGAGCGTCGTCGTCGCTCGCACGTTCTCCAAGATCTATGGCATGGCCGGCGTGCGTTCCGGCTTCGGTTGCGCGCGAGCCGATCTGATCGCCGCCATGTACCCGTTCATGGACAACGTCATTCCGTTCGTGGCCGTGCGCGCATCGATCGCGGCGTTACAGGAGAAGAGCACGCTCATTCCCGAGCGTCGCAAGGCCAACGCCAAGGTTCGCAGCGAGCTGTGTCAGTGGCTGGACAAGAACAAGGTGCGCTACATCCCGACGCACGCCAACTTCGTGATGATCGACGTGAAGCGCGACGTGCGTGAGTTTGGCGCGGCGATGCTGCGTCAGGGAGTGGCGGTGGGGCGTCCGTTCCCGCCACTCCAGAACATGCTCCGCGTCACCATCGGCAATGACGAGAACATGCAGCGCTTCCGCGAAGCGTTCTTGAAAGTCTATTCCGCCTGATGTTTACGGCGCTGGTGTAGTGGCCGCGAGCGTGCCCGCACCGAGATTCTGGAGCAGGAATTTCTCCAGCTCGGTGAGCAGCGTGACGCGTTGGGATTTGAGACTCAGCTGGTGGGTCCCGCCCTTGATAAAAATCGCCTGGTGCGGCTTGCCGGCGCTCTTCAAGGCCGACGCCATTTGCCGTGAATGATCCACGTCCACCTGCAGGTCGCGATCGCCGTGGATCAGAAACACCGGAATGTTGATCTTCTCTGCGTGACGCAGCGGCGAGTCCTCGCGCAGCTTCTCCTTGGTCCTGCCGAGCTGCTCGCGCACGAACGCTCGATTGCTGAAGTAGCGCGACTCGCGCAGCAGGTCGGGCAGGTCGCTCACGCCCGCGATGCTGGCCGAGCATTTATATAGATCGCCGTTACGAACGGCGGATAGCAGCGCCGCGTAGCCGCCGAAACTCCAGCCGACCACGCACACACGCTTGGGATCGGCGATGCCTTCCTTGATCGCCCATTGCGTGCCGTCGGTGATGTCGTTGTACGTCAGCCCGCCCCAATCCTGATGCGCGTCGTAGAACCACTGCGAGCCATAGCCGGACGAGCCGCGGAAATTCATTTGCAACACTGCGTAGCCGCGGCTGACCAGGAAAGCTCGCAGGAAGTCGAATTCCCAGGAGTCGCGATGGATCGGTCCACCGTGAGGCATCACGATCAACGGCAGTTTCTCGGCGCGCACGCCGGGAGGCACGGTGAGATAGCCGGGAATCTGTACGCCATCCCGCGCCGGATAAGAGATCGTGCGCATGCGTCCGAGCGTCTTCGGATCCAGCTCCGGATACGCCACTTCGAGACGAAACATCTTGCTGGTCCCGGCGCGTAGCAGGTAGTACTTCCATTCCACGTCGCTGCTGGCCCGGACGATGTAGACCTGCCGGTCCTCGGAGTAATCGGTGATGTAGTTGAACGTGCTGGGCAGGGCGTCGTTGAGCACCCCGATCAGCGCGCGTGTCGACTCGTCGGTGTAGTGCACGAACGGCCGGTCGGTTTCGTAGTAGATGCCGATGAGCTGCCGGTCCGGCGTCAGGATGGGAGTGGCCGCGTCCACCAGAGGATGCGAAAACACCAGCTTGGGCTCGGCCTGGTCGGTGAGATCCATCTCCCACAGCGCCAGGCGACCTTCATGGGAGCCGCTCGCGAACGCACGGTTGGTGCCCGGCAGGACCGCGATCGGAATCAGCTCGTCGCTGCCCTCGAACGCCTTGACCTTGGACAGCGGCATCCATTTCTTTTCGTTGTCCAGCCGCGCGAAATATTCCACCACCGCGCTGTTGGAGCCGTAGCCGTAACCGAAGCGAACATTGCCCGCGCCGTCGGTCGAGTAGCTGCGGATCGGATAGGACTCGCGACCTCGGATCGAGCGGCGGCCGGTGTTGACGTTGACTTCGAAGATGGCCGGATAGCCGGAGCGCTCCACGTCCAGCTCCATCAGCACCGTGTCCGGCTCGCTCGGCGTCCAGTCCAGGATCTCGTCCTGGAACTGCGCGCGGCCGCCTTCGGAATTCTGGATCAACACCTTGGTGTTCGAGCCGTCGGCGTCGACACCCACCAGGCGCGAGATGCCGTAGAGCACCGGCCCTTCGCGCACCGACGCGCTCACGCCGCACAGGATGCGCTTGTTGTTGGCCCAGCCGCACCAGCTCAGCTCATATTCGCCGGGCTTGGACGCGAACACCGCTTTGGGTGGCGCTTCGAAGGACGTCGAGCCGACGACCACGGCTTCGTAGTCGTCCACGCTGGTGATGTACAGCACCTGTTTCGAATCGGGCGACACCGCGACGTTGTAAACGGCGGGCATGCGCGCGAACGCGCTGATCGGCGGCGGCTCCGCGTTGGCGGATTGGAACAACAACGCCGCGAGCAGCGCCGGCGAGAGCAATCGCTTGCCAAGCATGAATGAATACATCGGGGTTTCCCTGTAACCCTTGTGGTCTCACCCACAGCCGGTCGAGCGGCGGCGGGGCGCTGAGTCAACCGTTGGCGACTTTATCGATCTGACCTGTAGATGCCGGCGCGATGGTGGCCGACGGGGCGTCCAGGTGCTGTGATCCAAGCCGTGGAATGGGCTCGTGTCCGCTGAACCGCTGGGCGGTGATTTCGAGCCATCGTTCGATATGGTTGCGGAAACGTTCGATGGCCCGGGTGCGAAAAAATGCGAGCCCGCCGCCTTCATACATTTGTTCCTGCGCTGGCGAGACGTGATACCACCACTGCAGGCGATCCAGCCGGTCGCCGTCCAGATAGGGCAGCGTGATCGAGAAACGCCGGCCGTTGCGTGTCGGCTCGGTTTCGGCGAACGCAAAGTAGTCCTCGAGCGCGCGCGGCAGTTCGATGAGCGGCATCTTGAAGAGCGAACGGGGTGACGCGTCGATCATAGCGAGTGTTGCTCGGACCTTCCACGTTCTCATTCAGCCCGTCATGGGCATTGCCGATAACTAACATCTGTCGATAAGCTATTTTTCTGATCGAAAGCGGCCAAGGCCCTTTCGATATGCCCGACAAAAGACGCGACTTTTGTCAGACTAGCTGTCAATTTCCTCGACGTATCGATGACAGGGAGAGCTTCGTGATCCAGCTGCGAATCCTTCGGCGTGTGAGCGACGTGCTCGCACTCCTCTTGCTCGGCATGAGCCTGCAGGTCCAGGCCGCGCAGGCGGTGAAGACGTTGCCGACCGAAACGCCGGCGAAATTCGCGCCGGTGCTCGACGAGTTCGATTTCACCAAGCGGGAAGTCATGATTCCCATGCGCGACGGCGTCAAGCTCAAGACTTTCATCTTGATTCCCAAAGGCGCGCGTAGCGCGCCCATTATCATGACTCGCACGCCGTACAACGCCGGCAATCGCATTGCTCGCTACAACAGCTCGCACCTGGCGGCGGTCGTACCGCAGATGAATGACACTACCGCCGCGGCTGGATACATCATCGTGTACCAGGACGTGCGCGGGAAATTCGGCTCCGAGGGCGATTATGTGCTGACGCGCCCGTTGCGCGGCCCGTTGAATCCCACCAA
>JBEVKA010000314.1:0-5975 GCA_040509855.1 Steroidobacter sp. | reverse complement strand
CGCCCTCGCAAGGCGCCGTAGATGTGCACGCAGCCGTCGGCGATCGCCTCGGCGCCAGCGCCGACCGTCGCAGTCACAACCAGATCCGAGTGGCGCGCGTAAACGCGTTGGCCGGAACGAACCGGTTGATGCTGCATCAAGGACGGCGTGACCAGCAGCGTCGGCTCGGGCGGCGGCGCGGCCTTCGGCGGTTCCTTCGGAATCTGAACCGGCGCGGCCTTGCCTTGGACACGGAATTGCGTGAGCACGGGCACGTCGAGCGAACGAGCCAGCGCGTCGACGGCAGCGGTGCCATGAGCCAGACCGACCGCCAGCATGCCGGCGCGACGCACGGCATCGAACGCAGCGCGTATTTCAGCGACCGTCGGCTCTTTCTCGAGCGCGCTCAAGTCGAGACAAACGGCGGTGCGTTCGAAAAACTGCGGGGCGGCGGCGACGCGACCGGTGAGCTCGTCGAGGATCACGCCGGCGTCGGTGGTGCGGATGCGCACCTGAGCCAGGCCGACCTGGCCGAAGCGGATTTCTACGGCTGGTTCTGTGACAGCTTCGGCGGCTTTATTCATTGCGGTTCGCACTGGCCCGTTGCCAGGAACGAAGTGTAGCGGATGCTGGGCCCGCTGCGTGCACAGATGCAACCTGTCGTGCGTCGACGACCAACAAATATCCGCCGCCCGATTGGAACGATGGCCGCGCGCCGTTCGTCATTGCGTAGCTTCGTGATTCCCGGACTGTGGCGGCCACGCGCGCCGCCCAAAATGGTTTCTTGTCGAAATGTTTGGGGCAAAGACGCCCTGTCGCGAGAGATTCGCATGGCTGCAACGACGCCGCTGCTGTGGACCGGAGGCTGGGACTCCACTTTTCGCCTGCTCTGGCTGGTGTTACGCGAGCAACGCCAGGTCCAGCCTTACTACGTCATCGACAGCCTGAAGCATCGTCCCGCCGTGCCCGACGAGCGGGCAGCGATGCAACGGATCCGTCGACGACTCGCGGAGCGCTATCCCGACGCGGCTGTCAGGCTCTCCGACACCATCGAATGTCGCCTGACGGACATCGACGCGGACACCGAAACGTTCCGCTACTACGAACGCTGCCTCGCGACCGGCTTCATCGGCGGTCAGTACGAGTGGCTGGCGCGCTACTGCCGGCAGCACCACATCGAGGACATGGAGCTTTCCATCCATCGCGACGACAAGGCGCGCGAGTTGCTCGCCGACTTGATCGATCCCGAAGCGCGCGATCGTCTCCATCCGCGCTTCGCGGGCGACTGTCGCTATGAATTGTTCAAGTCGTTCCGCTTCCCGCTGTTCGACATGACCAAACGTCACATGCAGGCGGAGGCGAGACTGGGCGGATTCGATGATCTGATGAAGCTCACCTGGTTCTGTCACCGCCCGCGCAAAGGCGAGCCGTGCGGAACCTGCAACCCGTGCATCTACACGATCGAAGAAGGACTCGCCGAACGCGTGCCGTTCACCGGCCGCGTGCGCTATCGCTTGCGAGTCGTGCCTCGCGTGCGACATTGGTTGACTCGCCATCCCGATCTCTACATGAAGGTGCGCGGGTTGTATCGTCGGCTGCGAGCCAAGGATCAGCGCCCCGTTCCAGCCTGAGTTGGCCAGCCTGAATCGGACATTGACACGCACTGACGTGTTTCCGCCGTACGGTGCGCGGCCTCGGATGTCGCGCTCACCCCAAACGGAGAATCGTCATGCCCGTCACTCAACACGACAAGGCCGTCCAGTTTCGAGCGCTGCACGCGCAGCCGCGCGCATTCATCATTGCGAATGCCTGGGATGCGGGCTCCGCGCAACTGCTCGCCGGGCTAGGCTTTCCAGCGATCGCAACCTCGAGCGCCGCGTCGGCGGCGACGCTGGGGCGATCGGACGGCAAAATCACACGTGACGAAGCGATGGCGCACGCACGCCTGCTCGCCGGCGCGGTCGATGCTCCCGTCGCCGGCGATTTGGAGAATGGCTTCGGCCACGATCCCGAGCACGCCGCGGAGACCATCCGCCTCGCCGCCCAGACCGGCATGGTCGGCGGATCGATCGAGGATCACACCGGCGAGCCGGGCAAACCCATCTACGATTTCAATCAAGCGGTCGAGCGAGTGGCCGCGGCAGTCGCAGCCGCGCGCTCGCTGTCGTTTCCATTCACGCTCACGGCTCGCTGCGAAAAATTCCTGCACGGACAGGCGGACCTGGACGAGACCATCGAGCGCCTGCAGGCGTTCGAGAAAGCCGGCGCCGATGTGCTGTTCGCACCCGGGCTGCCGGATTTGAAGTCGGTGCAGCTGGTGTGCGCCTCGCTGTCCAAGCCGGTGAACTTCATGGTCGGCATTCCCGGCCACTCGTTCAGCGTCGCGGAATTACAGGACGCCGGCGTGCGCCGGATCAGCCTCGCGACTTCACTCCATCGCGCGGCCATGAGCGGCCTCTATCGAGCCGCGATGGAGATCCAGGACGGCGGGACCTTCGAGTTCTTGAACGGGCTGGTGAGCCCGAAGGAATTGGGACGGTTCCTGCGCTGACCAGCTCGGCTTCCAGTTTTTTCTCCAGCCTGATGAACATGGGCTGCAGCCGCTCGAAGGCGCTTTGATATTTGCTCTGCCGCGGTGGATCGGCCGCACGCCGCGGCCGGCGTTGTTTGTTCTTGGACGCGCGCCGGCGAGTCGACAACAGGCCCAGCAGGTCCGCCACCAGCCTGGCAGCGCGCTCCGTTTCCAACCAGTGACAGATCAGGATCACGCCGCTGAGCGTGTACACGACGACGGGGCGTTCCCGATCCTGATCGCTGCTTCGTTTGCTGGGCTTGAGCTCAAACCAGCCGCTGCGCGGCATCTCCAGCAGCTTGGACCCCAGGTGGGAGTACATCTGGTCCGGAGTGAGGTCGCATTGGGCGGCGAGATCCGCTTCCCGCAGCCCTTTGCGCCCACGGCTGCGGACGATCAGACGCGCGACATCGCCATTACCGCGGCGATTCATGACCGCACCGCTATTGGGTGCGATTCTGCTCCAGCAGGACTTCGATGATCCTCGCGACGAAACGCTGCTGTGTTTTGCTCAGCTGATGAAAGCGCTCGGCGTGGCGCACGCCGGCGGGTGACAGGCGACGCTTGGCCGGCCGCTGCGCTTTGGTCATGCCCATGAGCGACTCGACGGATACGCCGAAGACTTTCGCCAGCTTGACCAGCATCAGCACCGACACGCGCCGGTCGCCCAGCTCGTAGGCGAACACCGTCTGCTGTGATACACCCAATGTGCGCGCCAGTTCCGCCTGAGTCATGCCGCGCTCTTTGCGCAGCTCGGAAATGTGCGTACCCAGAGCCCTGAAGTATGCGCGGCTTTCCTGCTTTATCACGTCGCCATTCTCGAACAGTTATTCTTCTGTCCATCGACGCTATCCAACATCCCAAATTGGGATCAAACATTAATACCCTTCCGTGGAGTAGTCAACACAATGCCCGGGTGGTTGGACGTGCAACCCAACTGCGTTGATTTCGCCGAGCCAAACGAGAATCGCCGGCGCCGTGCCGATGCTCGAAAGTCTCTTTACCTGGGAAGCGGGCGACTGATGAGTCAATCCATGAATTCGCGCGAGCGTGAGGTCGAGCTGCACAGTTGAGGCAGCTCGATGTCTTCACAAAGATTCAGTGGAATGATCCGCCGTAACTTGAAGGCCGGTGGTTTTTCATGGCCATGCTGTGAGCACACCGCCAGCAAATGATCTGGCGAGGCCCGCCACTGCGCGAAGTACCATTCGTCCGCGCGATGTTCCGCGTCCGGCGCGAGGTAGAACTCCGCGCGATGTTCCGCGAGTCGAAAGCCGAAGCGATCCAGCGGCAATGAAAGGCCAACACCGTACGCTTTGAGATATGACTCCTTGAGCGTCCAGTGCCGATAGAACTCCAGGTTGAGCGCGCTACCGTCGAATGTGCGCAGAGACGCGACCTCATCGGGCGAGAAGAATCTCGACGCCAGTTCCATCGCGGGTTGCTGGTGGCTGGCGTTCTCCACATCGACGCCGACGACGCTGTGACTGGTCACGGCCAGCGCAATCAGTCCTCTGGTATGCGACAGATTGAAATCGAGTCCCAACGCCTCGGCGTTGTTCAGGCTCGGTCGGCCGAAACGGTCGGATCGAAAGACCAGGTGTTGATGTGGAATCCGCAGGTAACTCGGAAGCACAGTCCGCAGCAGCGCACGACTGATGACATGTCGGTTACGGTCGGCGGCGAAATGAAAACGGGCTGCCCTGGCCCGCTCGGCATCCGTCAACAACGGTGCATAGGCATGCAACAAATCGTCGCCGACATCGGTTTCGTAGCAGAGCCAGATGTCGATGTGATGGCGCGGCGGCACTGTCCTGATCCTTGGAGGCCTGATCCTGAAGAGCGAGGGCCGGAGTGTGCAAAGGCGAGTACGAGATGTACATCCGCCCCGCTTCCCACGGTCGCACGGCTCGCCGATACTCTACTTTTCGAGCCCCTTCTGGAAAGACATGTTCAGGACGCTATCGTGAACGATCTGAGTTTCAGCGGCTTTCTGTTACGCGCGGCGTTCTCGCTCGTGCTGGTCCTGGTGACGTTCAATCCCAGCGGCTACTCGTATGTTCACATGGTGGCCAACGGCTTTCCCAGCATCACGCCGGTGGAAGCGGTCTGCGGCATCCTGTTGCTGATCGGCTGGATCGTGTTCCTTGGCGCGACGCTGAAGTCCATCGGCCTGCTCGGCATGGCGCTGGCGTTCGCACTCTGCGGCGCGCTGATCTGGATGATCGTGTCGTGGGGTTGGGTGACGCTGGACAACACCAACGCGCTGGTGTGGATCGGCTTGATCGTCCTGTCGCTGATCCTCGCCATCGGCATGGCGTGGGCGCACATCTACCGTCGCTGGACGGGACAGGCGACGGTGGATGAGGTCAACGAGGGCCAGTGAGCTTCCAATACACGGTGTAACGCTGGTAATCGAGCTCGTGGAACGGACGCAGCGTGATGTCGTTCAGCCGAAACGCCACGTCATTGCCAGGAACGCGCTTCAGACCGGCGGCAATTGATTCCGGCGTGCCCTTGAGCGCGGGAACCTCGACACCGTCGAGCTTGAGATTCGCGGCCTGCTCTTTGGCATAAGGAATGTTTTCGCTCGTCGCCACCGGACCGAGATCGCCCGCCAGCACCACCGGACCATAAATGAACGCCACCAGGTTCGGTGCGCCATGCACGGCTTCCGTGCGAACCGACATGGGAATCGTCACGACCAGCGTATCGCCGCGCGTCCACTCTCTTTTGATAGCCGCGTACGAGCCGGGCTGACCCGCGACGTCCAGCGGCTTGCCGTTGAGCGCAACGGTCGCCTTGCCTGCTGCCCACGACGGCACGCGAATGTGCAAGGCCACCGGCACGGTCGGCGCCTTGGTGATTTTCAGGAAAGTACGATTGTCATTGGGATAGCTGGTCTGCTGTTCCACATCCAATCCCCGCTCCTGCCATTCCAGCTTGGAGGGAATGAACAGATTCACATACAGCGCATCGGCAGTGTGGAAATAAATCGCCGCGCCGTACTTGGTGTGATTCTCCATGCCGCTGCCCACGCAGCACCAGAACGAATCGTGCGGCGTGCTGTAAGTCTTGAAGTGCCCGGGCTTCAGCGACATGAAATAGGTGAACATGCCCTGCTTCGGCTCCTGCGAGGCAAGGATGTGGTTGTACAACGCGCGCTCTTCGAAGTCGGCGTATTCCACCCGCGGCTGCCAACCAAACAATCGCTCCGTGAGACGGAGCATGTTGTATGTGTTGCAGGTCTCCGCGGTCGCCGCGCTCAAGTGCTCGCTGGCGGTATTGGGTGAAAAGAAGAACTCCCCGTCGCTATTGCCGCCGATGGCCCAGGAGTGATCGCGCACCACTTGCTTCCAGAAATTCTCCGCGACGGTGCGTCCCTCCGCTTTGTTGGTGATCTCATAGTCGCGGGCGGCGCCGA
>JBEVKA010000313.1:0-4678 GCA_040509855.1 Steroidobacter sp. | reverse complement strand
CCTCGCTCCATCCAACGCACCGACACCATCGGGGATCGGAATGTTCAAGAACCGGCTGTTTTCACTGCTCGCCTGTGCCCTGCTGGCGCCGTCGCTGACGCTCGCCCAAGCGACTTCCGCCAATCGCTCCGGCGTGGACGCTTTTTTCGCGCGCTTCGCCGATGAATGGGTGCGCGCCAATCCGGATCTCGCGGCCAGCTCGCGTTATTTCTCCGGCGAGGAACAGAACAAGCTCGAACAGCAACTCACGCCCCGCACGCGTGCATATACGCTCGAGCGCATCAAGCAGGCGCGCCGCGGCCTGGCCGACCTGCAGAAATTCGATCGCAGCAAGATGACCGAGTCGCAGCGCCTGTCCGCCGACTTGATGCAATGGCAGCTGGAATCGATCTCGAACGGCGAAGCGTATCTGGACTACGACTTTCCGATCGATCAATTCAACGGCGCCAACGTCGGCCTGGTCGAGGCGCTGACGCTGCGCCATCCGCTGGTCAAACCCAACGACGCGACCAACTACATCGCGCGCATGAAACTGATCGGCACGCGCATGGATGAAGCCGTCGCCGAGGCGAAGCAGCTGGCAGCGAAGAAGATGGTGCCGCCGAAGTTCATCGTGCAGACGACGCTGGCCAGCATGCGCACCTTCAGCGACTCGGCGCCGGCGCAGAATCCGCTGGTCACGTCGTTCGCTCAGCGCATTCAGAGCATGGACGGCCTGACATCGGCGCAACGTTCGGACCTGCAGGCTCAGGCCACGCGCATCGTCACCGAGCAGGTATATCCATCGTGGCGTCGAGCGATCGCGATGCTGGAAAAGATTCTGCCCAACACCACCGATGATGCTGGCCTGTGGCGCTTCGCCGGCGGCGACCAGGCTTATGCATTCGCGCTTGGCCGCTTCACCACCACCAAGCTCACCGCCGAAGAGATTCATCAGATTGGTTTGCAACAAGTGACGCGCATCGAAGGCGAGATGGATGTCATCTTCCGCAAGATCGGTCGCACCGAAGGCTCGGTGGCCGATCGCGCCAAGAAATTACGCGCGGACCTCACGTATCCGGATCCGACTTCCGACGCGAGCCGCACCGCCATCATGCAAGACATCGACGGCATGCTCGCCGACGCGCTCAAGCGCAGCCCGACGCTGTTCGATCTGCAGCCGAAGTCACCCGTAGTCGCGCAGCCGTTCCCGCGCTTCCGCGAAGCGAGCGCCGCCGCTAATTACAATCGCGCGCCGCTCGACGGCTCGCGTTCGGCAATTTTCCAAATGCCGCTGCGTCCACAGCGCATGACCAAGTACTCGCTGCGCACGCTGGTGTATCACGAGACGATTCCCGGCCATCATTTCCAGATCGCCATCGAGCAAGAAAATGCCGATCTGCCGAAGTTCCGCCAGGCTCGCGTGCTCGGCGGCATCTCGGCGCTTTCGGAAGGCTGGGCGCTGTACGCGGAGAAGCTGGTCGCCGAGAACGGCTGGTACGAAGGCGATCCGGAAGGCTTGCTCGGCATGCTCGATGCGCAACTGTTCCGTGCACGTCGCCTGGTCGTCGACACCGGCCTGCACTCGAAGAAGTGGACGCGCCAGCAAGCCATCGACTACGGCGTGGAAGCGAGCGAAGTGGAACGTTACGTCGTCAATCCCGGCCAGGCCTGCGCGTACATGATCGGGCAGCTGAAGATTCTCGAGCTGCGAGATCGTGCTCGCGACACGCTCGGCGACAAGTTCTTGCCACAGCAATTCCACAACGTCGTCCTGCGCAGTGGCACCGTGCCGCTGGAGCTGCTGGGTCGCGAAGTCGATCGTTACATCGCTGGAGCCAATGCGAACTGAGTTCGAATGCGTGAGTTCTGGCAGTTCTTCGGGCTGTGCGCGCCGCTGTTCGTCATCGTCTTCGTCGGCTTCCTGATCGCGAAGTGGCGCTGGCGGCGCGAATGGACCGAGTTGGGATCGAAGCTGGTGTTCAACGTGGGAATGCCGGCGCTGTTGTTTCACATGCTGAGCGGCTTGTCGAAACTGCCGCCAGTGGACGCGCGTTTGCTGATCGCGTTCTTCGGCGGCTGTTTCATCGTCTTCGTCATCGGACGCGTCGTGTCGGCGCGCATGTTTCATCTCGACGGTGTTTCGCAGTCCGTATTCGCGCTTGCGGGCGTCTTCTCCAACAATGGGCTGCTCGGCATTCCCATCGCGCGCTTGATGCTGGGTGAGCGAGCGATTCCATCCGTCGCGCTGGTGCTGGTATTCAACGCGCTCACGCTGTGGACGTTAGTAACGGTGTCGGTCGAATGGGCGCGCCAGGGTTCGCTCACGCTGGCGGGCTTCGGCAAGACCACCATCGGCGTGCTCAAGAATCCGCTCATCATCGCGATTCTCACCGGCACCGCGGTGGGCCTGTCCGGCTTCGAATTGCATCAATGGGCCGACGCAGTGCTCGATGGCGTCGGTAAAACCGCTGCTCCGCTTGCACTGCTGGTGCTCGGCATGGGGCTCGCCGAGTACGACGTGCGCGAAGGCTGGGATCGCAGCTTGGCGCTGTGCGTGCTCAAGCTCATCGTGCAACCGTTGACGGTGTGGGCGCTGGCGGCGTTGCTCGGATTGCCACCCGTGGAGACCAGCGCCGTCGTGCTGCTCGCGTCGCTCTCGATCGGCGTGAACGTCTACATGATGGCCGTGCAGTTCGGCACGCTGCAGGGAACGATCGCGAGCAGCCTGGTGCTGTCGACAGGACTGGCATCGATCACGACACCAGTCCTGCTTGCGTTGTTACATGCCCTCAGTTCGGAAATATAAAAGCGTTCTCAGCTCACCACGCGGCTGATGACATTCGACAGCTGGCTCTCGGCGCCGCTGGCGGACACTGCGCGCACCGCGAAGTAGTACGTGCCCCGGGGCAGGTTCTGGACGGTGAACTGATTCGCACCCGAGCTCTTGACCTCGATGGAGCTCACCAGCGCGTTCTGGTTGGTGCCGTAGTGAATGCGATAGCCGGCGAGATCCTGCAAGGTCGTGCCCTCGACGGTGCGCGTCGGCACATCCCAGGACAGCGCGATGCCACGACCGGCGGGCACCGATGGGCCCGGCGGTGAAGCCGCTTCCGTGCCGACAGTGATTGAGAATGCAGGCAGCGCGGCGCTCGCTTTGCCGTCGCTCACCACGATGACGATATTCGAAGTCGAGCTTTCGGCGTTCGGTGTGCCGGTCAACGCGCCGGTCGCGGTGTTGAAGTCGGCCCAGGTCGGCTTGTTCTCGATCGAGAACGCCAGCCGGTCGCCATCGGCGTCGTTCGCCTGAGGCGCGAGTGAATACGCGCTGCCAATATTCGCCTGCGTGGACGGAGAACCGGAAATCGTCGGAGGAGTATTCGCGCCGGCGCTATTGCCGCTGCTGCCGTTGGAAGCGCCTGCGGATTCACCGCCGCCTCCGCCACCACATCCCGCGGTGATGATCGTCGTCATCGCCACCGCCACCAGACCACCACGCCGAAGCCACTTTCCGTAAATAGCTTTCATCTGACTAGCCCTTGTTACTTCTGCCGCGCGTGCAGGAGCACGCGGCGTGAATTTCCAAGGGCCTGACGCGATCGCGTGGTAGCGATCCCAACAAATTACCGGTGTGCTGGACGCACACAAAGAACAGCCGTGCCCGCGCACGGATTTGTTCTCGCTAATTTGGCAACCCCGCTGTCATCGGGCGTGAGCCCTTTAGACCGGTGGCTTTGCGTCCCCGTCTTTCGACGGGTTTGCCCTTGACGATAGCGAGTCCCACGTCCTGTGGGTTCTGACATCCGATGGTTGCGCGCGCGGACGCGAGCGACCGATACGGAGGTCACAAATTTTTCAGTCAGATGTGATGATGCCGAAACATCCTTCACCCGCTGCGGAACCGGCTTTCCATGCCGGCCCTTGTCGATCGTCGAGTGCCATTGTCTCGCTTGCGCGGCTCCTTACCCATCGGAGAGGCACTCAACGTCTTGACGCGGGATGGAGCATAGCGAGGTGCGGCCGATCCTCAAGCCTGTCGTCGATTGGCAGCAACGTCGCCGTTGAACGACGAGGTGACAAATGTTCGAAACAAACATTGCGAGATGAAATGTGAGCTATGTCACATCGCGAGTTGCGGCTGCTCGCTGAGAGCGGCGCTCGGGTTCGCTGCAGGCCGCGCGCGAGTGCCTATTTTTTTAGTGTTTGAGCACTGCGCGTGCGATCGAGGAAGCGTGGTCGCGGGAACCGGTGAGATCGCTCACCGATTCGCCATGCTCGTTACCTGCGGCGGCCCGGTTGCGCGAGCTTATGAGACTTTCCCTTAAATTTCGGCGCGGAAGGTCGTTCGCGTCGGAGCTTTTCGACGTGCGTTTTCAGGGCCTTGCTGATCTGGAGCGGCTGCCCCGCGACGCGCACTTTCTGCAGCTGGCGGAATATTTCCTTGGGCATGCCGCCGGGCAGGTCGACGAAACTGTGATCCTCGCGAATCACCACGCGCCCGATGTGCCGCCCCTCCAGCCCCACTTCATTCGCAATCGCGCCGACGATGTTGTTCGGCTTCACACCGTGCACCTCGCCGACTTCGATGCGGTACGTTTCGACGTCCTCATCGCCGCCTCGCGCACGCCGCGGCTCACGGTCGAACCCGGCTGCCGACTGGGAAGTGCGTTCCGCACCCGGTCGGTCCGTTCTTCGCATG
>JBEVKA010000312.1:0-6937 GCA_040509855.1 Steroidobacter sp. | reverse complement strand
ATAGGTGCGATAGACGGAAAAATCGGCCGACTTGTCGTAGTCGATCCGGGTTTCCGGAGCGCGAGTAGTGGCACAGCCGGCAGCCAACAGCGCGGCGGCCAGGGTGAATACGGCCGTGAAGAGCCGCAGAGGTGAAGTCTTGAATGACATGATTGCAATACCTCGAACGCAGCAACTTACTTGTTTAGTGGAGCCCGGGCGGCGCGAGTTCCAGCGCGCCCGGCTCTACTTACGTGACTAAATATTCATGCTCGGCGCCTATATGGCGGCTGAACCATCGAACGCAACCACGCGTTCCCCCTAGGTACGCGCGCCGTTGTCTGGCGTTCAGATTTTTGACGCCATCTATAACGCGAGGGCCCCCTGTCCGCGCTCCAGATCCAGCAGGATCCGCTTGCGCCACAGTCCCCCGCCGTAACCGCCTTCGCCGCCATCCGCGTTAATGACGCGATGACAGGGCATAACGATCGCGATGGGATTCGCGCCATTCGCATATCCCACGGCACGCGTCGCCAGCGCATCGCCAATCCGCACCGCCAGCTGCAAATACGACCACGTCTCGCCGTATGGAATCTCACAGAGCGCGGCCCAGACCCGCTGCTGGAATTCGGTGCCGCTAGCGCCCAGCGGCACGGTGAACTCACGACGTCGACCGTCGAAATATTCACTCAGCTGCGCTCGCAGAGCGGCCAATGGCGAATCTCCCTGGGACCGCAGCGACTCGCCATACTGCTCCCGCAATGTTTGCAAACGTTGCGGCAACTGGTCGGCGTCACTGAATGACAACCCGCAGACCGCGCTGTCGGTTGCACTGGCGATCAGCGGCCCAACCGGTGATTCGTACCAGTCGAGATATCGGATGGGTTCGGCGGCGGCGTTGCTCACGGCCGCGACCTTACACCAGCCGATCTTCTTGCGCTCCGCTCAGGAATCCGGTGGCTTTTCCGGGAGATTCTGGTCCGGCTGTTTGTCGCTCAGGCGCGCCTGTAGCTTCGCCAGCAACACCAGGACGATGAGCGCGAATATGGTACCCATCGCTGCCAGCACGTAATAGCCCGCGCCACATGCGACACCGAGGGCACCGGCCAGCCACATGTTTGCACCCGTCGTCAGCCCCTGAACGTTGCCTCGACTCTGAATGATGGCGCCGGCGGCAAGGAACGCGACGCCGGCAGTGACCGCCTCGATGATGCGCACCGGGTCGGCGGTCTTGCTGCCGTCCTCGCCGGCAAACTGGTGGTGCAGCTCGAACGTAATCAAGGTGAACAACGCCGCCGCCAGCGAGATCAGAATATGCGTGCGCATGCCGGCCGGCTTGTTTTGCAGCTCGCGGTCGAGCCCGATCAGGAAGCCGACCACGACCGCCACCAACATGCGCAGCAGCGCTTCCTGCGGCGGCAATACGGTGCGATGGCCGCCCAGGGCTTCGAATATGACTTCGAGCTGGCTCATGTACGCAAACAGGATGAAACGTCGTCCACAACGCTGGGACTGAACGTCGGCGACCATTACACAGTTCCGTCGGCGATCGACCACAATGGCCAGCGGGCCGCTTTGCCATTAATCTGAGCGCATGAATCGCGTGTCGCAGCTCAAGTTATGTCTGCCTCTGCTGGCGCTGTTGCCGCTGGGCTGCGTGGCTGCGGGCGATCCGCTCAAAAACACTCGCGAAGCATTCAAGGACGCTTACGCCAATGTGGCCTCGATTGCCGAGCAGCCCAAGGACAGCGAGGCGCTTCGCAACTATCCGTTGTATCCATATCTGCAGGCGGCGCGCATCAAGCGAGCGTTGGAGGTATCGACCAACGAACTCGGCGAAGCCGACCAGCGCGCAGAATTATTCGTCACTCAGTATGGCCGCGAGCCCGTTGGCCGCGACCTGCGTAATGCGTGGCTGACGAGCCTGGCGATGCGCCTGCAATGGCAGAAGCTGCTCGATCACTACAACGATGAATGGGCCGGCGATTCGCTGCGCTGTCAGAGCTTCACGGCGCGCATCGCGCTCGGCAAGACCGAAGGACTGACGGCCGATGTCGCGCGTCAGTGGCTCACACCCAGCAGCCTGCCGGATTGCGAGCCGGCGTTCACCTGGCTACGGAATGAGAAAGCGTTGACGCCGGAGCTGATCGAACAGCGCACGCGACGCGCGCTCGATAACAACAACGCCGCGTTCGCCAAACAAATCGCGGTTCAATTGCCTCCCGAGCGCAGCGCGCCGCTGTTGCGTTGGGCGGCGCTGATCGAAACTCCGCAGAAGCAGATCGATGTTCTGATCGCTTCCCCCGCGGTAGAGATCGAACCCAAGATGCAGCTGGCGGGATGGATGCGTCTGGCTCGCCTCGATCGCGACGGCGCTCTGCGTCGTTATGAAAGTTTCGTGCGCGCTCGCGGGCTCACCGAAGAAACTGCCAGTCCGTATGCGTTGTCGCTGGCGCTTGCTCTGTCGTGGGATCGTCGCCCGGAGTCGCTGACGTATTTCAAGCAAGTGCTGGCGAAGGACTTCGACGACGCTTCGCGCGAGTGGTACGCGCGCGCCGCGCTACTGGCCGGTGATTGGAAACTGGCGGGAAACATCATCGCATCGATGCCCGATCAGCAACGCACGCTGGCGCGATGGCGCTACTGGACGGCGCGCGCCGCTGAAAAGAACGGCGATCCCAAGCTCGCGCGTCAGCTCTACGAATCCATTCTGCTGGACGACAATTTCTATTCGATCATGTCCGCCGCGCGCCTGGACCAACCCGTCGCGCCTCATCCGGAAAAGCTGGTGCTCGATCAGACTCAAGTCGCACGCATGGAAGAAATGCCGTCCATGGTGCGCGCTCGCGAGCTGCTGATGAGCGATATGCGCGGGCCGGCGGGCAGCGAATGGAACTTCGGCTTCGAACAATTGACGCCCGAGGCGCGTACGCAAGCCATCCATATGGCCGCACGTTGGGGCTGGTACGAGCAGGCGATCGCGACCGCGAGTCTGCAGCGAGTGTTCAACGACTATGAGCTGCTCTATCCGCAGCCCTACGACGCCGAAGTGCTGTCGGCGGCCAAGCTCACAGGCCTGTCGCCGCAGTTGATTTATAGCGTGATGCGACAGGAGAGTCTGTATCGTCGCGATGCCACCTCCTCCGCGGGGGCGAGAGGCTTGTTACAGATGTTGCCCGAGACCGCGCGGCGCACGGCGAGCAAGTGGAATCGCACGCGGCCGTCGGCGGATGATTTATTCAATCCCGTGGTCAATGTGCCGCTGGGCGCGGCGAACCTACGCTCGCTCGCAGATCGTTTCGGCGGCCAGACGTTAGTTGCGCTTGCTGGTTATAACGCTGGGCCGAACGCGGCGGCGCGTTGGATGCCGACGGAATCGCTGGACCCGGACGTCTGGGTCGAGAACATTCCCTATAACGAGACCCGCACCTACGTGCAGCGGATTTTGTGGCACAACGTGGTGTTTTCCTGGCTCAAGAAGGGTGAGCCACAGAAGGTCGATGCCTGGCTGGCGCGGATTGCGCCTTTGAGTGAGGCCGCCGTGCTCGGCCTGTCCGAAGACGGTACCTGAATCAACCGTGAGCCTGCGCGGGACGCGCAGTGCTCGTCGCTTCCACCATGGCCGGTTGCTCGGGCAGCAACTTCTCGATCGCGATCACCGCTTCCTTCACGCTCACCGCCAGACAATCCGCACCCGCATCCTTGAAGCGCTCGGTGGCGCGCGATGTATCGTCTTCCACCAGCTGCGGCCGCAGGACGACGATCTTCACATCCGGCAATGCTCCGCGAATGCGGCGACAGTAGTTACGCAACTCCGAGCCACGCGTCGACGCGGTGGCGGCGATGCAAATCATCTGGGGCTGCTGGCGAATCGTTGCTCGCACCGCCTCCTCAGCGCTCAGCTCAGACGGCATGGTCGCGATACGTTCGCGTCCATACGCCGTGCGTAACATTTCGAGCACCAGCAGGTCCGCCATCGTCGGTATCGCCAAACCAATGATGTTGGCAACGAGCCGCGCGTCCGCGCTCGCGGGCATCTGCTGTAGCGTCTCGGCGGTCACGTCGAGGACGAACGTAGCATCGTCGTCGGTGATCTCGTTCTGCTCGCGATGCTGCTGGACCAGCGTGATCGTGGGCAGCAGCACCTGATCGATGACTTCGATTGCGCCGCCGGGTTCGTGCAGCTTGCGGTTCACCAGCACGCTGGCTTCATCTTCGTCCCGAGCCAGCAAGCGCTGATAAAAGCGAACGTGCGGCATCAACGCCGGCTCGTCGGCAAATATCACAGCCAGGAACCGCAGCGAGCGCACGTGCCGGCCCAGCACGGCGATACACACCGTCAGCGGCGTCGCCAGCAACAATCCCACTGGCCCCCACACCCAGATCCAGAACAGCGCGGACACCAGCAACGCAAACGACGACACACCAGTGCGATAACCGAACACCACCGGCTCGACGAAGTACGCCGTAATCAAGTCCAGCACCAGGAACAACGCCAGCGTTTGAAATGTCTCGGCCCAGCCAGGAAACGTCGCAAAAGCCAGCGCCGCTGGCATCAACGCCGATAGCACCGTGCCCACGTAGGGCACGAAACGCAGCACTGCCGTGATACCACCCCACAACGCGGCATACGGTACGCCGATCGAATACAGACCCAGCCCGATGAGCGTGCCGAACGCGATGTTGATGAGCGTCTGCCATAGCAGGAACTGACTGACCCGGTGCGCAGCCTCGTTCATCAGCCGCGTCGTCAACGTGACATTGCCGGCGCCGATCAAACGAATGAATCGATCGCGCAAGTCCTCCCGCTGCCCGAGCAGGAACGCGACCAGCACGATGACGATGAAGGCGCTGGCGAGCGGCTCGAACACCGACGCGCTCGACTCGCGCAGGCGAACCATGGGCGACACTTTTTCCGGCACGACCCGCACCGGCTGGGCGTTGCGCTGATCGGGATCGTTGTAGAACTGCTCGGTGACGCGATCCATGGTGCGCGTGAACTGGCGAAACGCGGCATCGTTGCCCATGCGCAGCTGGCCGACCTTGCGCTTCATCGACGAGGTGTATTGGCTGATCTCGGTGGACAGCTCGGCGAACTGATCGAACACCACATAGCCCATGCCGCCAACCGTGCCCAGCGCCATCATCATTGTCAGCGCAACGCCGGCGAAACGCGGCAGACGCAATCGATCGAAGGCTCGCACCAGCGGCGTCAGGATGAACGCGAGCACGACACCCAACGCCAGCGGCAACAGCACATCCTTCCCGGTGTAGAGGATGCCTACGACCAGCACGAGTGTGAGCAACGATACCCAGGGGCCGTTGAGTCGGGCAGGTAAAGGATTCTGCGGCACGCGAACTCAGCCCTTGCGCGTCTGCGGGCGCTTGTTACATGAAAAACGACTGTGTAGGAACTCCGCCCGGCCAGGGGCGGTTCCTCACTTTTCGTCGGCGGGCGGGCGCCCGCTGCGGGCAGTGCGAGCGTTGGTGGATGTGCGCAGAGTGCGCAGGCGGAAGGTGCTGGTCTCGTAATCTTGCGGCGGCGGCGCCCCGATCATCAATTGTTCCAGATGAGACCTGGCCTGTTCGACGAACACCGGCACGGTGGCGGCGTTGATGGGGCGTGACACGAGATAGCCCTGCACCTGCACGCCGCGATCGGTGAGCAACACACCGAGCTGTGCCGGCCGCTCGACGCCTTCAGCAGTGACTTGCAAACCCAGGCTGTGACACAGGCCGATGATGGAACGCACGATCGCCGGCGAGCGGCCACCGGCATCGACGGTGGTGACCAGGCTGCGATCGATCTTCACACGCGTCAACGGCAAACGTTCGAGCGAGGTCAGCGACGAATAGCCAGTGCCGAAATCGTCCAGCGCCAGGCTGACGCCCAGCTCGCGCAGACGTTTCAAGGTCGCGATAGTCGTGGCGCCGGTTTGCAAAACGTTTTCGGTCAGCTCGATTTCCAGACACTGAGGCGGCAACTCATATTGCTCGAGCAAGGACTGCAGGCGAGTGACGAAGCTGCCGCTCATCAAATG
The DNA here is from genome assembly GCA_040509855.1 of Steroidobacter sp. Lineage (GTDB taxonomy): Bacteria > Pseudomonadota > Gammaproteobacteria > Steroidobacterales > Steroidobacteraceae > Steroidobacter. The sequence continues at coordinate 917 of JBEVKA010000312.1, read as the reverse complement.
TTGGGAGGAGATATTCACCGCCACGCGCGCCTTGGGCCACCCGCCCTTGTGCCAGACCGCGGCGGTTTGAACCGCGGTTCGCAACGCCCAGTCGCTGATGTCGGTAATCAGGCCGGTCTGCTCGGCGACGGCGAAGAAATCGGCGGGCGACACCACGTTGCCGTCGGGCTGGCGCCAGCGCAGTAGCGCCTCGACGGTGTGGGTCTCCAGGGTTTCGAAACATACTTCGGGCTGGTACAGCAGCTCGAACTCGCCCTGCTCCACCGCACGGCGCAGCGACTGCTCCACCTTGAAACGCGAAGCCGCTGCTTCCAACAGCTGCGGCGCGTACATGCTGAAACAATTGCGGCCCAGCTCCTTGGCCCGGAACAGCGCCGAATCCGCGGCGCGTAACAAAGACTGAGAGTCGGACGCGTGATCCGGAAAGACACACGCGCCGACGCTGACGCTGATCCTCAGCTCGCGACCATGCACGTTCAACGAGCGCTGGAATTCCTCCAGCACCGAACGACATAGCCTCTCGACATCCCCTAGCTGGTCTACTTCTTCACAAACAACCGTGAACTCATCGCCACCCAGGCGCGCGCTGAACGTGCGCGAGAACAAAGCGTTCATGCGCAGCCGTTCGCTGATCGCCTGCAGCACGCGGTCGCCGAACTGGTGACCCATGCTGTCGTTGATGGTCTTGAAATTGTCCAAGTCGATGAACAGCAGCGCGACGCGCGTGCCGGCCAGACGGGCGCGATCGATCGCATCTTCCAAATGCGTCAGCAGGCGACGGCGATTCGGCAGATCAGTCAGCGGATCGTGATGCGCGAGGTGATTCAATTCGCGCGTGCGTTCGTCCACTCGCGCTTCCAACTCCAGCTGATGAACCTTGACCGCGTTCTGCGCCTGCTGAAGCTGCTCGGCCATTT
>JBEVKA010000311.1:0-10000 GCA_040509855.1 Steroidobacter sp. | reverse complement strand
GTGAATCAGCTCGGCCAGGTCTTCGATGGAATAAATATCGTGATGCGGCGGCGGTGAGATCAAGCCGACGCCGGCGGTGGTGTGCCGCGTCTTCGCGATCCACGGATACACCTTCGCACCGGGCAGCTGTCCGCCTTCGCCCGGCTTCGCGCCCTGCGCCATCTTGATCTGGATCTCGTTGGCGCTCACCAGGTACTCGCTGGTGACGCCGAAGCGACCCGACGCGACTTGTTTGATCGCCGAGTTCTTGGAATCACCATTGGCCATCGGCTTGAAGCGCGCCGGATCTTCGCCGCCTTCGCCGGTGTTGCTCTTGCCGCCGATGCGGTTCATCGCGATCGCCAATGTTTCGTGCGCTTCGGAGCTGATCGAGCCGTACGACATCGCGCCGGTCTTGAAGCGCTTCATGATGGTTTCGATCGGCTCGACTTCCTCCAGCGGCACCGCGTCGCCGAACTTGAAGTCCAGCAGGCCGCGCAAGGTGCACAGGTTGGTCGCCTGCTCGTTCACCAGTCGCGAATATTCCTTGAACTGGTTGAAGTTGTCGTTGCGCACCGATTTCTGCAGGCGGTGGATCGACTCGGGATTGAACAGGTGATATTCGCCGTCCGAGCGCCACTGATACTGGCCGCCCACTGGCAGCGTGTGATTGTTCGACGGGCGCTCCGGGAACGCGGCGCGATGACGCACGAGCACTTCCTGCGCGATCACGTCCATACCGATGCCGCCGACGCGGGATGCGGTCCAGGTGAAATATTCGTCGATCACGTCCTGGCGCAAGCCGACCGCTTCGAACACCTGCGCGCCGCGATAGCTTTGAATCGCGGAGATGCCCATCTTGGCCATGACCTTGATGACACCCTTGGTGCCGGCCTTGACGAAATTCTTGCAGGCGGTCTTGTGATCGATGTTGGTCAGGCGGTCGTCGCGGATCATGCCGTCGATGGTCTCGAACGCGACGTAAGGATTGATCGCGCTGACGCCATAGCCGATCAGCAACGCGAAGTGATGAACCTCGCGCGCCTCGCCGGTTTCGATCACGAGGCTGACGCGCGTGCGCAGGCCCTCGCGAATCAAATAGTGGTGCAGGCCGGCCACGGCGAGCAGTGCTGGGATGGGCGCGAACTCCTTGTTGACGCCGCGATCGCTCAGGATGAGGACGTTCACTTCCTCTTCCTCGATCATGCGTCGGGCCATCAGCCGGATTTCTTCCATCGACTTCACCAGGCCTTTCTCACCGCGCGTCACGCGGAACAGGCTCGGCAGCACGCCGACACGCAGCCCCGGCAGATCCATGCGGCGGAGCTTGGCGAATTCTTCGTTGGTGAGAATCGGCCACTTCACTTCCAGACGACGACACTCCGCCGGCTGCGGGTTCAGCAAGTTGCCTTCCGAACCCAGGCGCGTCTCCGCGGAGGTGATGATCTCTTCGCGAATGCAATCGATGGGTGGATTGGTGACTTGCGCGAACAGCTGCTTGAAATAGTCGTACAGCAGGCGCGGCTTGTTCGACAGCACCGCGAGCGGCGTGTCGTTGCCCATCGAGCCCACGGCCTCGACGCCACTCTGCGCCATCGGCGCGAGCAGAATGCGCTCGTCTTCGAACGTGTAGCCGAACGCGATCTGACGTTGCAGCAACGTATCGTGATCCGGTGCCGGCACTTCGGGCGCGGGCGGCAGATCGGCGACATGCACCAGGTGATCGTTGATCCACTGGCGATACGGACGCTCGGTGGTGATCGCTTTCTTGATCTCTTCGTCTTCGACGATGCGACCCTGTCTGGTGTCGACCAGGAACATGCGTCCCGGTTGCAGGCGGCCCTTCAACAAAACATTTTCCGGCGCGATGTCGAGCACGCCGGCTTCGGACGCCATCACCACCAGGTCGTCCTTGGTCACGTAATAACGCGACGGACGCAGGCCGTTGCGATCGAGCAGCGCGCCGATCTGATCGCCGTCGGTGAATGCGATGGCGGCCGGGCCGTCCCAAGGCTCCATCACCGAGGAGTGATATTGATAGAAGGCGCGCTTGGCGTCGTCCATGGTCTGATGATTCGACCACGGCTCGGGAATCATCATCATCATCGCGTGCGGCAGCGAGCGGCCCGCCAGCACCAGCAGCTCCAGCGTGTTGTCGAACATCGCCGAGTCGCTGCCGTTGGGATTGATGATGGGCAGGATCTGCGGCATGTCCTCGCCGAACACTTCGGACTGGAACAACGCTTCACGCGCGTGCATCCAGTTCGCGTTACCGCGCACGGTGTTGATCTCGCCGTTGTGAGCGATGTAACGATACGGGTGCGCGCGATCCCAGCTCAGGAACGTGTTGGTGCTGAAGCGCGAATGTACCAGCGCGATCGCCGTCTCCATCGACGGATCCTGCAGGTCCGGGAAGTAGGGCCCGAGCTGCTCGGTCAGCAACATGCCTTTGTAGACGAGCGTCTTATAAGAAAGGCTGGCCACATACCACTGCGCCGCGCCTTCCATCGTTGAGGTGCGGATCTCGGTGTAAGCGCGCTTGCGGATTACATACAGCTTGCGCTCGAACGCCAGCGCATCCGACAGGTTCGGATTGCGGCCGACGAACACCTGGCGCATGTACGGCTCGCACGACTTCGCGGTGTCGCCGAGTCGGGAGTTGTTGGTCGGCACCGTGCGCCAGCCGAGCACCGTCTGGCCTTCGGACTGCACGATCTTCTCGAAGCGCTCTTCGATGCGACGACGCAGGGTGGCATTACGCGGCAGGAACACGATGCCGCAGCCATAGTGCTCCGGCTCCGGCAGATCGATGCGCGATTTGCTGGCGGCCGTAACCAGGAACTTGTGCGGCATCTGTAGGAGCACGCCCGCGCCGTCACCGGTGTTGGTCTCGGCGCCGCAAGCGCCGCGATGATCCAGATTGGTCAGGACCTGAAGGCCCTGTTGCAGGATCTTGTGCGATTTTCGACCTTTAATATCGACTACGAAGCCGACGCCACAGGCATCGTGCTCGTAAGCGGGATCGTAGAGACCCTGCTTCTCTGGACGGGTGGTGCGCCCCTTCAGTTGCGCTTCGTTACCGGCCTCATCGTTGGAGGCCCCTTCAGTGCCGATATTCATGTTGGCCTACCGTTAAACCATCGTCGGGAATTCGCCCGGCCCTTCCCCCACTCGCATGCAAGCGACGGGCAGGGTGTAGGCCGGCAAAAGTCACGCCTTTTGACGGGCGTCTCGAAAGGGCCTCGGCCACTTTCGAGCATGCAAATCACCGCGCTGTTACGGACCACCTCGAGGGTCGGCATTGACCAATGCTGCATCCAAGAGGCGCCCGGCGCGGGACCGTCGCCGCACTCGGCGGCGTCTGGTCGGAGGCGTCATCACCCGCGACCAACGGTCTAAATCTTTGATTCAGTAGGGCTGTTTCGCGCAGGTTGGCGGCGCGTGCATGGCCGGCCGGGCCAGGACGCCGCGAGCAAGTTGAATACAACCCGAAGGAATGCCAGCCATATTACAGAGGTCGTCCCCTGCGTCAATGCGGTGCGAATCGTTGTCTATCTGCGGGTCCATTGCGCGAAGGTTACTTTCCACTCGTCATCCTCCTGCCGGAGGGTGACTTTGAACTCGACCAGGTCCGCGGCGAGGTCCCAATTGCCCGCGGTATTCGCTTCCTTGCCGACCATTCCAACCAGTACGCGCGCACGAGCTTCATCGGGCAATGGGAATTCGATCTGCTCGACTCGCGTCAGCAAGTGAATGGACTGATTGGCTACGAAATAGCCACGCACATAGCGAACCGCCTCCTGCGCGGACAGGCCGTTCGCGTCCCGATACTCAGCGGAGAGATGTTCGACCAGCTCGCCGACATCGCGGGCTTCCGCGGCCGCTTCCATCTCGTCGATGACTTTGCGTACCTGCTGTTCGGGCGAGTCGGAATTGCCGCAGCCGGCGAGGAATGCGATGAACGTGGCGAGCGGCAATACGCGGGAAATCAGCATGAGGGCGTCGCAATGTACTGAAGTTGCATTTACCGGCGCGGCAGCCGGGGCGAATCATGCGAGCACTATAGGCGGACTGCGCTGTCTCCGCTTGACCGTCCCAGGGCCTCGTGCTCAGATCGCCGCCGATGGCTGCGATGGCCTAACTGCCTGTATTTCAAGTGTTTAGGCTTGGCAAGCATTCAGACCGCCGGCCACGTCCCGAACTCTGCTTCATCCATCGGGGAGAATGTTTATGAAGTCCACTTCGACCCAGTCGTTGAGCGTGCGTGCGAGTGTTGCCGCCGTATTGACGCTGGCCTGTTTACCGCTGCTCGCGCCGGCACAAGGTGTGCTGGGTCAAAAGAAGGGAGAGGGCGGCACCGAAGTGCAGGGATCCGCAGGTCCGGGTGGCTCGCAAGGCGACAACGGCCTCGAGCATTGTGACAAGCCCATGGGCGCGCTCGCGGTGGTCGAACCGCAGGACTATGTATCGCAGTCGCTGTCGCGCTATGGCCTGCAGTCGCCCACCGGTTTGATTCGCATGATGGTGCAACAGTCGAACTGCTTCATCGTCGTCGAGCGCGGCATCGGCATGCAGAACATGATGCAGGAACGCGCGCTGCAGGAGTCGGGCGAGCTGCGCCAGGGTTCGAACATGGGCGGTGGCCAGATGGTGAGTGCCGATTTCGTGCTCACGCCCGCGGTGGTGTTTTCAGAGAACGATGCCGGCGGCGTCGGTGGCGCGATCGGCGGATTGCTCGGCGGCTCCGGCGGACGCGTGCTCGGCGCGGTCGCGGGTGGTTTGAAGTTCAAGGAAGCGCAGACCAGCATGCTGGTCGCCGATGCACGCTCTGGCGTGCAGGTTGCGTCGGCCGAGGGCAGCTCCAAGAAAGCAGATCTGAAACTCGGAGGCGCTTTGTTCGGCAGCAGCGCAGCGGGCGCGTTGGGTGGTTACACCAAGACCAATGAAGGCAAGGTGATCGCGGCCAGCCTCATGGATAACTACAACAACATCGTGAAGTCGGTGCGCGGTCAGCCGAGCTTGCAGCGTGATGTTGGGACGCTGGCCGATGAGGCGGGCAAGAAGGTGAAGGGTGGGGCGGTGTTCAATGAGGGTGACACCATCGTGCCCAAGATTGGGAACTTGAAGGTGTTTGCTTCGCCTAGCGAGTCGTCGAAGACGGTTGCGACGTTGGGCAAGGGCGAAGAGATGATCTTCATGGGTGAGGAGAAAGATGGTTATTTGAAGATCGAGTCGGGCAGCGGTGGCGGCTGGGTCAAGAAGGTTTTGGTGACTCGTTAAGATTTTTAAGACAAGACCCTCACCCCGACCCCTCTCCCGTGAACGGGAGAGGGGCTAAGAATTTAGGAAATTGGCAAAAAGATTTCGCCTGCGACGCTAGCGCTGAGAAACCACTTCCTAGCTCGGCGATGAAAGTAACAAATACTCGCGGCGGCGTTCTAAGTGCTCTTCACTTCGGCGCGCGCACCCAATCCAAACGATCATCTGACGTTTTCTTGGGGCTCCCGCTAACCCAATTCGCCGCATCGTTCACATCGCCTTTGCCGGTGAAGCGAGCGAAGGTGGGATAGGGAAACAGTGGCCGCGTGCGGATCACGCCGTTGGGGCCGGGTTGGGTGGCGACGATGCGGTTGGGGGCTTCGCCCTGTTCGGCCCATTTGACCAGCTCAGGGAGCAGCTCGAAAGTGTTCGGCGCATTGCCGCCGCGGCAGTGGAACATGCCGGGCACCATGAACACTCGGAACCACTCGCGGACTTTTTCTCCGCCGCCCTGGCGGGAAGTCACGTGCGCGTAGTAGTCGAGCAGCGCCATTGGTGATACGCCGGCGTCGGCCCAGCCGTGATAGACGATGAGTTTGCCGCCGCGCTGTTCGAACGCGCGCAGGTCGGGCGCTTCGTGGGGAGCGACGGGATCGTAGAGTCGCGCCATCTCCTCCGTCTTCGCCACGTCCGTATCGAAATTGAAACTGCGATAGTTGTAATCGGCCGGCGGATTGGTCGGGAAAGCGAGGTAGCGCAAATAACCTTCGGCCAGCGAACGACGGCCGGCGCCACTCCACGACGGCTCGCTGCCGTAGGGCGTCGCGCCCGGCATCAACTTCTCGCCACGACTATTGACCGGCCCGCCATACAAAGCCTTGGCAGCGGCGACTTGCTCGGCTGTCAGACATTCGTCTTTATCGCCGCCCTTACAGAGCAGCTTCGCCGGATCGAAATTACAAACGCGCGGGTCCATCAGGATCCCGTCGACCAGGCCGTCGAGCTTGTCGCACGCTTTCATCACGCCGGCATGCAAGGTCGCCAGCCTCGTGGTCGTAAAAATTTCCGAGCCGTCGTCTCGGAGCAGCTGTCGTGCATCCCAATTGTTTGCAATGGCGCCGAGCCGGCCGGGGAAGGCGGGATCGCCGGCGATGATGCCGTCGAAGTCTTCGGGATAACGCTGCGCTTCGGTCAGCCCCTCGCGGCCGCCGGTCGAGCAGCCGCGGAAATATGAACGAGCGGGCCGCTTGCCGTAGTAACGTTCCGCGATCAACTTGCCGACCACCGCCATCAGATGCGTGGAGCGTCCGCCATAGTCCTCGCGCAACGCCGGGTCGCTGCCCCAGACGGGATCTTTGATGGGCAGTCCGACGTGACCCATGTTGTGAGCCGCGACGACGAAGTCCGCCGCCAGCGCGTCGGCGCAGTTGTTGATGCCGATGACGCCGCAGAAGCCGCCGCACCCGACCTGGAAGTAGCGACCATTCCAGCGCTTGCTCGGCAATCGCACTTCGAACTGGATCTGCGGTTGGATATATCCGTTGACGGCGCAATATTCCTCGGTACCGTTGCTGGCTGGAATCAGCTTGGCCGAGACAAGGGAGGTGGGCGGGATGCCTGAATTCTTGAAGTCCTCGTCGATCAGCTTTTCGCATTGCAATGCGCCGCCGATCTGCGCGTCGAGCGCGGCTGCCTCGCCTTCCGGGCCGGCGGCGTAAACACCACTACTCGACGCAAACAACGCTACATATAACAGGACGCGGAATAACCGAGCATGGAGCATCGTCGTGGACTGCACGGGCTTTCCCCTCATCGCGGTTGGTTGAAAATTCTCTCGCGGCCGATCTACCGGCAGGCGCGAACACGGTGCGTGGCATTCCCTGCCTGCACCACCTTCGCCGCTCATCCGGACTTGAATCCTCGCTGCCAAGCTATCTATGATCGTCATACATCATACAAAAATACCATCGTATTGAATGTTTAAATGGTGGTATGCAAGTTGCATTGTGGTTGTTCGAGTCGCGGGGGATCAGCGGCGCCGTGAGCGCCCCGAAGAGAGCTAGCAATAGCGTCGATAAAACCTTGAGGAGCTTGCATGAGAGTCAGCAACACCCGGATCGCACGCCAGATCGGGCCAGCCGTGGCGCTGGTGGCGGTGACGGCGACAGCGGGCGTAGTGAATGCGCAGGAGCCGGTGGTCGAAGAGGTCGTCGTCACGGCGACCAAGCGCGAGACGACCATGAAGGACACGCCCGCGGCGATCGCGGCGGTCAGCGGCGACGCCATTCGCGAAAGCCAGTCGTTCTCGCTCGAGAGTTTCACGCGCTTGAATCCTTCCATCCAGGTCAACAATCGCGGCGTGGGCGACAATCAAATCATCGTCCGCGGCATCTCCTCTTCCGGCAAGCCCACCGTCGGTTTGTACTATGACGAGGCGGTCGTCACTGGCCTCGGCCTCGACGGCGGCAGCGACAATCAGCCCAACATCCAGCTGCACGACCTCGAGCGCATCGAAATCCTCAAGGGCCCGCAGGGCACGCTGTTCGGCGCCGGCTCGATGAGCGGCACGGTGCGCTTCATCACTAACCGGCCCGATCTTTCCAAACAGTCCTTCGGCTTCAGCGGCTCGGCCGCCAGCGTGAAGGACGGCAATGCTTTGTATCAAGGCGAGGCGATCGCGAATCTGCCGCTCGTTACCGATAAAGCCGGCCTGCGCGCGGTGGTCTGGGGCGATACCGGCGGCGGTTATATCGAGCAGACACGCAATGGCGTCCAGCACGATGACGTGAACGACCAGACGGTGTGGGGCACGCGCCTGACGCTCTCGTCCAAGCTCACCGATGCGTTCAGCCTGACGCTCATGGGGTTGTATCAGGAAAGCGAAGCCGACGGCTCGCAATATTTCGAGTTCGGGCGCGGCGCATATCGGAATATTTCGCCGACCGAGGAGCCGTTCGAGGACGAGATCAAACTGTTCAGCGCCATCGCCGACTACGACGCCGGCTTCGGCACGTTCACCGGCACGGTGTCGTACATGGATCGCGAGCTGTATCTGTCTCGTGACAGCACGCCGACCGCGACTCGTTTCAATCTGGGCGTGGACCTCGCGTATCACCAGGACCAGGAAATTTCCAACCTGTCCTCGGAATTCCGTTTCTCCTCGGCGTTCGAAGGGCCGGCGCAAGTGGTCGCCGGCGTGTTCTATGCCGAGCAGGAGGCGGATCAACGTAACGCCGCGCTGGTGGCCGATCGCGCGACCAGCCGGGCGCGATGCCAGTTCCATGCGGATTGCGTGTCGGCGGGCTTTGCTCGCGACGACATCAATTCCGCGACGGGCAACGTGACCATCGATCAGTTCGCCGCGTTCGCGGAGACGAACTATCAATTCACGGAGCAGCTCACCGCGACGGTCGGCCTGCGTTATTACACCGCGGACATCGGTCAGCGCACCATCACGACTCAGGCGCTGCGCCATCCGGTGTTCTCGCCAGTGCAGACGACGGATGTGCTCTCGCTGGACGAAGATACCAGCGAAAACGAGATGAGCTACAACTTCGCGCTCACATACAAGCTCACGAACGACACCACGCTGTACAGCCGAATCGCCTCGGGTTTCCGTCCTGGCGGCGCGAACGACGCCGACGCGGCGGCTCAGCAGGGCGTGATCGCGCCGGCCAAGTATGAGTCGGACACATTGTGGAGCTACGAAGTCGGCGCCAAGACCTACTTCGCGAGCCGCATGTTCTACACCGAGGTGGCGCTGTATAGGATCAACTGGTCGGATCAGCAGATCTCGGTCACCGATCCCGGCGGCACGTTCGTTTACATCGCCAACGCGGGCAAGAGCTACGTCAACGGCTTCGAGTTCCAGATCAACGCGCAGCCGACCGACCAGCTGTCGTTCAACATCGGCGCCACCTACACCGATTCGAAACTGTCCGAAGACATGCCGGCCACGGCGCAGACGTCCGGCTTCGATGGCGACCGCATTCCTTATACGCCGAAGTGGTCGTACGCCGGCCAGGTGCAGTACGAAGTGCCGTTCTCGTCATCGTTGACCGGCTATGCCAGCAGCAACTTCAACTATCGCGGCAAGTCGTACACCAACTTCAACAGTCAGGCGGACGATTATCAGGAGCTCGACGACTACTTCCTGGTTGGGCTGCGCGCCGGCGTGCGCTTCGACTCGTGGGATGCGGGCCTCTTCGTCGACAATGTCACCGATGAAGTGCCGGAGATTGGTTTGCGCGTGACGGGCGATGGTTATCGCGTCTACACGACGCGACCGCGCACCGTCGGGCTGAGAGTCTCGACGCGCTTCTGAGCAAAAGGAAATCCCACGGGATAATCGATGCGAGATGATGGCGACCGCTCCGAACTCCGGGGCGGCCGCCGTTTGTCATAGGCAGCTTCGTTGGCGACCATGTCGGAAAATAGAATCTTTTATCGCGGCTGGCTGACCGTCGTGGTCTGCCTGCTCGGCATTTCCACCGGGCCCGCGGCATTTGGTCTGTCCTCGCTGTTCCTGTTGGGCGGGCCGCTCGGGGAAGAGTTCGGCTGGAGTCGCACGGCGATCAGTTCCGCCGTGTCGGTGATGATGTTGTGTACGGCACTGTCGCTGCCGTTGATGGGCAAGTTGGTGGATCGCTTCGGTGTGAAGCGGGTGCTCATCCCGTCGGTCATCGTTTTCGGCCTGTGTTTCCTCGCCGCTTCGCGCATCACTCAGTACTGGCAGTTCATCGCGCTGTACGTCGCGATGGGA
>JBEVKA010000310.1:0-5811 GCA_040509855.1 Steroidobacter sp. | reverse complement strand
TTGCTGATCGGTTTCCTGGTCGATCGTTATGCCGCGCGTCGGCTCGCGTTCGTATTATTCTCGCTGTCGGCAGTTGGATTGGCGGTGTTGTCCGCGCCTTTGCCGCTGTGGGCGTTCACTGTCGCCGCTATTCTGCTGGGACTGAGTCTCGGCGCTGAGGTCGACATGCTGGCCTATCTCACCAGCCGTTATTTCGGTTTGAAGAACTTCGCGCAGATCTTCGGTGCGATGTTCTCGGCGGTGATGGTGGCGATGAGCCTGAGTCCGCTGGCATTCGGCGCCGTGTACGACCTCACGGGTTCATACAAAGCCATTCTCGCAGTTGGCGTACCGCTGTGTGTGCTAGCGATCGTGCTCGTATTGATGCTGCGTCCGTACGGTGAGCGTGCGCGCGGTGGCCCGATCTCGGTCACCTGAAAAAAACGCCCCGGCTCATTGCGAGGCGGGGCGTAACCTCAAGAAACCTTCTCTCGCCTCAGGCCGATTCTTTAGGGCCGCCCTTGTCTGCAATCTGTACGCGGAAGCCGGAGCGCAGCTGCGGGTAGTAATCCCAGATCGCCAGATGCTGCGTGCAACGGTTGTCCCAGAACGCCACCGAATGCGGCTGCCAGCGGAAGCGCACCTGGAAGTACGCGTTCTCACAATGATGAAACAAGAACTGCAGAATCGCGTCACTCTCGGCCGGAGGTACCTCGTTGATGCGCGCGGTGAAGCCCTTGTTCACGAACAATACTTTGCGGCCAGTCACCGGATGCGTGCGGATGACCGGATGCACGGCGATTGGGAACTTGCCATCGGGATTGAAACGACCGAACGCCAGCTTGCCGTCATGAGTCGCGGTCAAGCCTTCGAGATACGCCTTCATGCGATCCGACAACGCATCGTACGCGGCGTACATGCTCGCGAAGATCGTGTCGCCGCCCATCGTCGGCAGCGTGTGCAGATACAGGATGCTGCCCATCGGTGGGATCGTGGCGCACGACATGTCGGTGTGCCATTCCTCACCCGCCACGTGCTTTGAATTCGCGTCCGCCTGCAGCTTGCGCACTTCGGGATGATCCGGCAGGCCCTGCAACGCGTGAATCTGCAGCTCGCCGAAATACTGGCCAACGCGCTTGAGCGACGGCGGATCGAGGCGCTGATCGCGGAAGAAAATCACTTGATGGTCGGCGATGGCCTGATTCAGATCCGCCAGCTGCACATCGCTCAGCGGCTGCGCCAGGTCGATGCCGGAAATGATGGCGCCGATGGTCGGCGTCAGGCGCTCGGCGCGAATGGTCGTGTACTCCTGGCTCGGAGCAACGGCGGGCTTCGGATTGGCAGCCATACAAACTCTCTGACTAAACAGTTTGAGCGTCGCGCGCCCGCACCAGGTCGAGCGCGACATCGGTAATCATGTCTTCCTGGCCGCCGACCATGCGGCGGCGACCAAGCTCCACCAGGATGGTCCGCGTGTCCAGGCCATGAGTGGCGGCGGCTTTTTCGGCATGTCGCAGGAACGATGAGTACACGCCGGCGTAACCCAATGTGAGCGTCTCACGATCTACGCGCACCGGACGATCCTGCAGCGGCCTCACCAGATCTTCCGCTGCGTCCATCAGCTTGAACAAATCGCAGCCATGCTGCCATCCGTAAACGTCGGCCGCAGCGATGAAAACTTCCAGCGGCGCGTTGCCCGCGCCCGCGCCCATGCCGGCGAGGCTCGCGTCGACGCGAATCGCGCCGTTCTTCACCGCCAAAATCGAGTTTGCGACACCCAGGCTCAAGTTGTGATGAGCATGAATGCCACGCTCGGTCTCCGGCTTCAGCACGCGATCATAGGCTTGGAAACGAGCGGTGGTGTCGTCCATGGTCATCGCGCCACCCGAGTCGGTGACGTACACGCAATGAGCGCCATACGATTCCATCAGCCTTGCCTGCGCGGCTAGCTGTTCGGGCGGAATCATGTGACTCATCATCAGGAAGCCGGCCACGTCCATGCCCAGGTTGCGCGCGAATTCGATGTGCTGTTGAGAAACATCGGCCTCGGTGCAATGAGTCGCGATGCGCACGGATCTCACGCCGAGATCGAACGCGTGCCGCAGGTCGTGCACGGTGCCAATGCCGGGCAACAACAGAGTTGTGAGCTTCGCGTGTTTGATTACATCGGCGACGGCTTCGATCCATTCCCAATCGGTGTGCGCGCCGAAGCCGTAGTTGAAGGACGAACCCGCGAGCCCATCGCCGTGCGCGACTTCAATCGCGTCGACGTGCGCTTCGTCGAGTGCGCGTGCGATCGCTTTCACATGATCGACGCTGTATTGATGGCGAATGGCGTGCATGCCATCGCGCAACGTCACATCTTGGATGTAGAGCTTACCGGTCGGGTTCATGCCGCAATCTCTTTGTGGAGATTGAGAGCCACGCGCTCGGCGGTGCGCAGCGCGGCTGAAGTCATGATGTCCAGATTGCCGGCGTAGGCGGGCAAATAATGCGCAGCGCCTTCGACCTCGAGAAATACGCTGACTTTCAGTCCAGTGAAGTCGCGGCTCAGCTCCGGGAATGGGAGTTTGACGCCCGCGCCGACGCGTTCGAATTGCACGCGTTGTTTCAGGCGATAACCCGGAACATATGTTTGCACTTCGCCGACCATGGCCTGCACCGCTGCTTCGATCGCGTTCTCGTCCGCATTGCCGGTGAGACAGTACACGGTGTCGCGCATGACCAGAGGAGGCTCGGCGGGGTTCAGCACGATAATGGCCTTACCGTGCCGCGCCCCGCCTACCCGTTCGATGGCTCGCGCCGTGGTCTCAGTGAACTCATCAATGTTTGCTCGCGTACCGGGGCCTGCGGAACGGCTCGCGATGGACGCGACGATTTCCGCATATAACACCGGCGTGACTTTGCCGATAGCCGCGACGATGGGAATCGTCGCCTGCCCGCCGCAGGTCACCATGTTCAGATTGGGTGCGTCCAGATGCTGGTCGCCGTTGACCGGCGGAATCACGAACGGACCGATCGCAGCGGGCGTCAGGTCGATCGAGATCTTGCCGTGAGCCCGAAGCACCGAGTCGTGATGTTTGTGAGCTGCCGCCGAAGTGGCGTCGAACACCAGGCGAATGTCCTGGAATTCCGGCATCGCCAGCAGGCCGCTGATACCGTCCGCCGTCGTCGCCACGCCAAGCCGCTTGGCGCGCGCGAGCCCTTCGGATTGCGCATCCACGCCCACCATTGCCTTCAGCGCCAGCGCGCGGCTGGTGCGAAGGATCTTAATCATCAGGTCCGTGCCGATGTTGCCGGAGCCGATGATCGCAACGGGGACTCGCTCTTGGCTGGCCATGAGGCGTCGCTTGGATCTGCGGTGATCTGGGATGGGCGCTAAGGTAATATGGTCATACAATATTATCAAATGCGCATCCCAGGAGGATGCATCCAGAGGCAGTGCCTATGCGACCTAATGCACAGCTCGGCATGATCGGCTTCGGCGCCATCGGGCGCGAAGTCGTATCGGCGTTGACCCGGCTCGGCGAAAGTTCGTCGCTCACGGCAGTACTCGTGCGGCCGGGCCGGCCAGCGCCCGGCGCTGTTCATGATGTACGAGGACTCATCAACGCGCGGCCCCAGGTCGTGCTCGAGTGCGCAGGACATTCGGCAGTAAAGGAATTCGCCGCGCCGCTGTTGAATGCAGGCATCGACGTCATCGTCTCATCGGTCGGCGCGCTTGCCGATGATGAATTGAGGAACGAATTGCTCGAAGCGGAGCGAGGTGGCGGACGCGCGCTGTTGCCCGCCGGGGCAATCGCAGGACTCGATGGTTTGCTCGCCGCGCGACTCGCAGGGTTGGACGAAGTCACCTACACGTCGTTCAAACCGCCGCACGCGTGGCGCGGAACTGCCGCCGAGCAGGTGCTGGATTTGGATCATTCGGAAATGGAACGCGAGTTTTTTGCCGGCACGGCGCGTGAAGCGGCGCTGGCCTATCCGAAAAACGTCAACGTGGGCGTGGCTATCGCCTTGGTGGGGTTGGGATTGGACGCCACGCTGGTGCGTCTGGTGTCGTCACGCAACGTCACCGATCCGCTCGGCCGCATCGACGCACGCGGCGTTTTCGGCCATTTCCGCTTCGATATATTCGCGCGTGCGGCTGCCGATAACCCGAAAACTTCGGCGCTGACAGCGTACAGTATCCTGCAATGCGCACGCCTCGGAGGCGCGTTGCCGATCGCGGGACTTTGCCGGGATTGGCGATAGATCGAATCGACACCAGATTCGTGCTGCTGAGTGGGACGCGTCGCTCATGCCGTTGCGTGAGCTGGCGTAAAATGAGCGCATTGGTTTTGTAGAGGATGGGCCTTGGAATACCACGATCTTCGAATCGTCGAGAACCCGACGCTGGTGCGCGAGCACGCACTGGACAAGCTGCGTAACGCCATCAGCCGCGGGCTGTATCCGCCCGGACATCGATTGGTGGAGCGCGAACTGTGTGAAGCATTGGGCGTCAGCCGCACCTCGGTGCGTGAAGCGTTGCGCCAGTTGCAGGCCGAGAATCTGATCGAAGTCGGCAAGCGCCGGAACATCACCGTCGCGGTGATTTCGTCCAAAGACGCCGAAGATATTTATCTGCTGCGCGAAAACCTGGAAACCATAGCGGTGCGGCGTTTCGTCGCCAACGCCGACGAGAACGCGATCAAGAAACTGCAGCGGATCCACAAGGACCTGCGCAAAGTCATCAACAAGGGCGACGTGCGCGAGCTGGCCATCATGGCCAGTGAGTTCTACGAGACCATCCTCAACGGTTCGGGCAGCAAGGTCATCGCCGATATGGCGCGCCAGTTGCTGACGCGCGTGAACTATCTGCGCATGCGTTCGATGGCTGAGCCGGGCCGGCTCGAAGAAGGCATCCACGAGTGGGATCGTTTGATGGAAGCCATCCAGGCCGGCAACGCCAATGCGGCCGCGAAGGCGATGGGCGACCACTTGGCCGCGGCTCGCAAGGCCGTCGTCAGCAAATTGCAGGAAGAAGAGCAGCTCGCTGCCGTGCCGCCGCCTGCCGCTGCGGCTGCAGGGGCCACCGCCACCCGCCGCTGATCCCGTTGAGTCGATCCGGTTGACCTAATCCGATTGACATAGTGTCGCCGGCATCTCGGTGTATGACTCTATGTTTGTCATACAAAGTCTGGCCCGCTACACTCTTCCGTGTCACCAGCGGAAGCTTCAGTCATGGGCAGTCAGCGGGTCATCATCGCGGGGGCGGGGCCAATCGGCGCCGTTCTCGCCTATGCGCTGCGTAAGCGGGACATTCCGGTCGTCCTGATCGAAGCGCTGGCGACGCCGGAGATCGACTGTCGCGCGGCGTCCTGCCATCCACCTACTGTGGCCATGCTCGATCAACTCGGGCTGCTCGAAGATGGGCTCGAGCAAGGGCTGGTGTCGCCGGTGTTCAATTACATCGATCGCGTCACCGGCGAGCTGATCGGCCGCTTCGACATCGAAGCCATGCGCGATCGGCCCGAGCATCCTTACGTGCTGCAGTGGGAGCAGTACAAGATCGTGAGCACGGTGATCGATCGGTTGCGTAACGATCCCGGCGCCGAGATTCGTACTTCGACGCGCGTGATCGCGCTCGCTCAGGATGCCGATAAGGTCGATGTCACAGTCGTCCTGGAAGACGGCAGCACCGAAATCATTTCTGGTCGTTATCTAGTGGGCTGCGACGGTGGCCGCAGCACCATTCGCAAGCTCGTCGACATCGAGTTCGACGGCTTCACCTGGCCAGAACGTTTCCTCAAGATCGACACCAAGTTCGATTTCTTCGGATTGCGCCCCGAGCTC
>JBEVKA010000309.1:0-6775 GCA_040509855.1 Steroidobacter sp. | reverse complement strand
GTTCGAGCAGCAACAGCTCGCTGGCGTCGGGAGATTCCTTCTTGGTTCGCGGGTTCGAGCCCTTGCTCGAACGTTTACTCGATTTGCTCTTGGTCGCCATCGTTTGTCTCCAATATATAAACTTTGATTCGGCACCCAGGCCTGGGTGCCGAATCAATGAGCCGTGCGAGCACATCGTTCCGCCCGTTCGTCACTGCGCCTCTCCACGCACAGCGGCGGCGATGCGCTCCAACGGAATCTTGGGCGTGCGATCTTCGTACAGCAGACCGTTTGCTTCTTGAAACGTGTCGGCGAATTGTGTGTAACAAAAACCGCTGAACATGGCGGTGGTGGCGGCGACCTCCAGCACGGAAAGCACCACGCGCGCGAAGTCCTCTTTGTTCTGCGCCGACTGATATCCCCACTCGCGCCCGGCGTAGCGGTCGGGATCGTGATAGGAAATGCCGCCGAACTCGGTGAGACAAATCGGCTGACCTCGATGCGGATAACCGTCGAGCGTGAGAATGCGACCGCCGGTCCAGCGGCGATCGACTACTTCCTGCGGCTTTACTTCCGGACCATAGCGGGCGCGCATGTGGAGCGGATCGCAATCGTAGTCGTGCATGCCGATCACGTCGGTGGCCGAGCTCTCCCAGCCGTCGTTGCCGATGACCAGGCGCGTGGGGTCGAGCGTCTTGGTCAAGTGATACATTGCGGCCACCGCATCGCGCGCCGCTGGCACCGTCGTGAGATCCGGTACGCCCCAGGACTCGTTGAACGGCACCCAGATCACGATGCAGGGATGACTGGAGTCGCGCTCGATCGCCTCGGTCCATTCCCGCACCATGCGCCTCACCGCTTTACGGGTGAAACGATACGCGCTCGGCATTTCCTCCCACACCAGCAGGCCCAGCTTGTCGGCCCAGTACAGATAGCGCGGGTCCTCGATCTTCTGATGTTTGCGCACTCCGTTGAAGCCCATTTGTTTCGCGAGCTCGACATCCCGTCGCAACGCTTCGTCGGAAGGCGCTGTCATCAGGGAGTCCGGCCAGTAGCCCTGATCGAGCACCATGCGCATGGTGATCGGGCGTCCGTTGAGCATCAACCGTTCGCGCTGCGCGCCGATCGCACGCAGCGCCGTGTATGAAGTGAACTCATCGAGCACGACGCCATCGCTGTCCAGCAGCCGCACTTCGACGTCGATCAACGTCGGCCGCTCCGGCGACCACAACAGCTCGTTGCGAAAATCTTCGATGCCCGGGTCGGACAGGCCGATGCGCCGATGCACTTCGTCGGTCATCACCTGATAAGTGTCGTGTGCGAGTATTTGCTCGCCGGCACGCAGTTGCACGGACAAGCGCAAGTTCCGGCGCTCATCGCCGCAGATGAACGCATGCATCGCCACTTCCCAGCGCTCTACGTTGGGAGTCCACTGGATGACGCCGACGTAGGTGGCCGCGACTTGCTCCAGCCACACGGTCTGCCAGATGCCGGTGGTGCGTGGATACCAGATGCTGTGCGGCTCCAGCCGCCAATCCTGTTTACCGCGAGGCTTTTCCAGATCGTGCGGATCGTCCTCGACCTGCACCGTCACGCACTGCTGAGCGCCGGGTTGTAAAGCGTGCGTGATGTCGGCTCTGAAAGGTGTGTGCCCGCCTTCATGCTCGACCACGGGCAAGTCGTTGACCCAGACACGCGCGACAAAATCCACCGCGCCGAAATGCAATATCACCCGGGTGCCCGAGCCAGGCTCGCGCGATATATCGAAAGTCCTCTGGTACCAGCAGCAGCGGTGAAACCCGGTGTCGCCGATGCCGCTGAGCCTGGCCTCCGGAGCGAACGGCACCTGGATGACCAGCGGCCATTCTCCTACATCCTCCGGCGCGCGATGACGCATCTCGTCGTCGAACAAAAATTTCCACGAGCCATTCAAGCTCTGCCATTGCGACCTGCGCAACAGCGGCCTGGGGTAGCGATTCACGGACATTTCTATCGACCTCTTCGATTCGCGCGCGCGATTACATAGATCAATGCAGCCACAGTGTTACTTCGCGCCGGCGACTACAAACAACATATGTTAGTTATGCATATTTCTTTCTTCCCGATGCAACAGATGCGGTTTTGATCGCGTTATCCATCGCAGCCGAACCCCTCGCGCGTCAATCGCCATCGGCGCAAGCGATCATTCCTCTGTCGTTCCGGAGACACCAATGCAACGTTCGGCGCCGCTCCAATCCCTGATCGTTTTCTCGCATCTGCGCTGGAGCTTCGTCTATCAGCGACCGCAACACCTGCTCAGCCGCCTCGCGCGCCGCCATCCGATATTTTTTTTCGAGGAGCCGCTACCGGGCCAGGCCGAGGAGCGAGTGGAGATCGACGAGCCGGCGCCCAACGTGCGTGTGTACCGGGCACATTCGACAATCGCCAGTCCCGGCTTTCACGATGACCAGATCCCGACGCTGCAAAGAACGGTGCTCGACGTAGTCCGGCGGGAGAACATCAGGGACTACGGCGTATGGTTCTACTCTCCCATGGCGCTGCCGTTGATGCAGGATCTGTCGCCGCAGGTCGTCGTTTACGACTGCATGGACGAGCTCGCGGCGTTCCGTAACGCTCCGCGCCAGCTGCTGCAACGGGAACGCGCACTGCTCAAGCGAGCGGACGTAGTCTTCACCGGTGGCCCCAGCCTGTATCGCGCCAAGCGCGAGCGTCATCACAACGTCCATTGTTTCTCCAGCAGTGTCGATGCGGAGCATTTCCGTCATGCGCACGCGGGTTCGGACGAGCATCCGCTGCAGCGTTCGCTGCCCCGGCCGAGGCTGGGCTATTTCGGCGTCATCGATGAGCGCATCGATCTCGACCTGCTTGCGAAGCTGGCCGACGCGACCTCGCACTGGCAGATCTGCATGGTCGGCCCGCTGGCGAAGATCGACGCGAGTCAGCTGCCACGACGCCCCAACCTCCACTACTTCGGTCAGCAGGCGTACGAGGACCTGCCGAGCTTCGTCGCCGGCTGGGACGTTTGTTTGCAGCCGTTCGCGCTCAACGAAGCAACGCGCTTCATCAGCCCGACCAAGACACTGGAATACATGGCGGCGGAACGTCCCATCGTCAGCACGCCGATCGCCGACGTGGTCGAGCCTTACGGCCACATCGTCGACTGCGCACCGGATGCGCCGGCATTCATCGCCGCCTGCGAGCGAGCGTTGCGGATGAGCACAGATGAATGGACGGCTCGCGCCGAACTGATGCGCAACACCGTCGCGAGCACATCGTGGGACCAGACCGCAGATAGCATGTGCACGCTGCTGGAAGCGGCGGCGTTGGAGCGTCAGCGAGCGCCCGCGTCCATCGAGATCGTGCCGACGTCCGCGAATGCGATGAGCAGCTCCAGCGAATATTCCACGCTCATCATCGGCGCTGGTCCTACCGGACTGAGCGCGGCATATCACCTGGGCGAGGGAAGCCTGTTGCTGGAGCAGAACGCCACCGTGGGCGGCTGGTGCCGGTCATTGGTCGACAACGGCTTCACGTTCGACTACGCCGGGCACATCATGTTCTCGAACGATCCCTACGTGCACGAGATGTATCGTCTGCTGTTGGGTGACAACGTGCATTGGCAGGATCGCGAAGCCTGGATCTATAGCAAGGATGTTTATACGCGCTATCCCTTTCAAGGCGCATTGTATGGTCTGCCGGCGGACGTGCTGAAAGAGTGCATCGTCGGCGCCATCGAGGCGCGCTTCGGCCGCCTGAGCGACAAGCACAGCGTCAAACCCGCCGCCCCTGCATTGAGCAGCTCGCCTGCGGAATGCAAAGCCGAGTCGATCACCGACTGTTGCGGCGACGGCATCATGGAGAGCGCTGCGCGTCTGGCTACTTCGCACGGCGCGGATCCCGCCAACTTCGAAGAGTTCATCTATAAAGTCTGGGGCGCGGGCGTGGCGCGTCACTTTGCGATTCCCTACAACCGCAAACTGTGGGCAGTGCCGTTGACGGAAATGGAAACATCCTGGCTCGGCGGCCGCGTGCCGATGCCGAACCTGGAGGAGATGATCGAAGGCGCGTTGCGTCCGGTCGGCAAGCCGGTGGGGCCCAACGCACGCTTCGGTTATCCACTGCGAGGCGGCTTTCAGGCGTTGATGAACGGCTTCCTGCCGCTGCTCGAAGGCGATGTCCGCACTCATGCGCAAGTTTCACGCGTCTCGACTCGCACTCACACCGTGACGTTGACGGACGGCAGCCGCTATCGATATCGCAAGCTCATCAGCACTGCGCCGCTGCCCAAGTTGATCGATATGATCGGCGCCGAAGTTCCGCCGCACATCCGCTCGGCTGCGCAGAAGCTGCGGCACGTATCGGTTCGCTGCGTGAATCTCGGCGTGGCGCGCGAGCATGTCACCGACAAGCACTGGATCTACTATCCCGAGGATACGGTGTTTCATCGCATCTTCGTGCAAGGTAACGCCAGCCCCCACTGCAACGCGCCCGCCGGATTCGGCCTCACTTGCGAAATCACCTATTCGCCCGACAAGCCCTTGCCCGCGGACGGCGAGGCGCTGATCGATCTTTGCATCGCCGACTGTATCGAGGTCGGGCTGCTGCATGAATCGGATCGCATCCTGGCACGCAACCAGGTCGACATGCCGTATGCGTACGTCGTCTACGATCACGTGCGCAAGCAGAACGTGGAGCTGGTGCGGGAATGGCTGCTGGAGCGAGACATCCTGCTGGCCGGGCGTTACAGCGAGTGGGAATACTACAACTCCGATCACGCGTTCATCGCCGGCAGGAAGATCGCCGAGACGGTGCAGCGTTCGCTCGCTGCCAGGGAGCAGCCGCATCGAGCGCTGAACCTGGCAGCCGACGATCGGAACATCGTCGAACAGGCTTCGGTGTGACGAACGCACCGGAGCTGTGGGGCGGCATCGAATGCACGGTCAATCGAGTCTCCGACAACTTTCACGATCAGCTGCGACGTGGCGGTCATGATCGACGCCCGTGCGATCTCGAACGCATCGCGGCGCTCGGCATCCGACGGCTGCGCTATCCGGTGCTGTGGGAACGAGTGGCGCCGCGTGCACCAAACGATCGCGACTGGCGCTGGACGGATCAGCGCTTGAAGCGCCTGCGTGAGCTAGGGATCGAGCCCATTGTCGGGCTGCTACATCATGGCAGCGGACCGCGTTACACGGACCTGCTCGATGATAATTTCCCGCAATTGTTCGCCGACTATGCCAGCGCGGTGGCTGCCCGCTATCCATGGGTTCGCAGCTACACGCCTATCAACGAGCCGCTGACGACGGCGCGCTTCAGCGCGTTGTACGGGCACTGGCATCCTCACAAGAGCGACGATCGCAGCTTCGTGCGCGTACTCGTCAATCAATGCAAGGCGACCGTTCTGGCAATGCGTGAGATCCGCACGGTGAATCCGTCTGCGCAGCTGATACAGACCGACGACGTCGGTTACACGAGCAGCACGGAGAATCTCGCCTATCAGGCGAGCTTCGACAACGAACGACGCTGGCTGGGTTGGGATTTGCTGTGCGGCCGCGTCGATGCACGGCACCCGCTATGGGATTATCTGCTCAATTCCGGATTCCGCGCCGGCGACGCGGAGTTCTTTCTCGATCATCCGTGCCCTCCCGACATCATCGGCGTGAATCACTATGTCACCAGCGATCGCCATCTGAGCGAACGCCGGCGTTTGTTTCCTCCCGAAACCTGGGGCGGCAATGGCCGGCATCGCTACGCCGACGTGGCAGCGGTGCGAGCGCTGCCTCGCGACGGCTCCGGTCTGACAGGCACGCTGCGCGATGCATGGGATCGATATCGGCTGCCGCTCGCGATCACCGAGGTTCATCTGGGCTGCACGCGCGAAGAACAATTGCGCTGGCTGTGGCAGGCGTGGAACAGCGCACGCCAGCTGCGTGCGAGCGGAATGGATTTGCGAGCCGTCACTGCTTGGGCCCTGTTTGGTAGTTTCGACTGGAATTCCCTGCTGACCCGGGACGACGGCTACTACGAGCCAGGCGCATTCGATGTGCGCGGCCCGACACCCCGACGCACGGCGCTGGCGAAGCTCATAACAGCGTTGACCACCGGCGCCGAATTTCACCCCGCCGTGCTGCTCGAACAGCCGGGCTGGTGGCAGCGATCGAATCGATTGTTTGCAACACTGGGAACCGTGGAACAGCTCTGGCCTAGAGACATCGGCGGCTCGACGCTACTCATCATCGGCGGCGCCATCATTCTCCGGCGCAGACTCGAACAGGTTTGCAGAGCGCGCGGACTGCGCATACGAATCTACGATCAATCCGATGTCACTGAGCGCACGGCCGAAAGGGTGTTGAGCGAACTACGGCCGTGGGCGTCGATCGAGCTGATGTCTCACAGCAACGGCAACGACGTCCTTGCGAACGCATGCGCGAGGCAACGCATTCCATTCCTGTCTTTTCCTCGCTTGAATGCTGTTGCCACGAGCACGACGCTGGACCTCCTCCATACCGCGCTCGATCTGCTGATCGACGGCGAGACGCATCGCTGGGAGGAGCTGGGGCAGCCCTACTCCACTAGCGGGAACCCACTCTTCGAACCGCCAGCAGAACCAATGCCACTCCCAGCACGGTGAGGGTCAGCTGCATGGGATTGCGCCGGAACGATTGCCAGCGCGATGGGATCGACGTCGCGACCGGCCGCGCCTGAAACGTATCTACGATACCGGGCCCGGACGGTGGATCGTTGTGAGGACCCGCGCTCAGGCCAGAACTGGCTCCACCCGCCGGCTGTTCTCCAG
>JBEVKA010000308.1:0-6371 GCA_040509855.1 Steroidobacter sp. | reverse complement strand
GCTTGACGCTGTTCGGGCCCGCGTTCACGCTGCAAACCATGCGCATATTGTTCGTTTGCATGGGCAACATCTGCCGTTCGCCCACGGCTGAAGGTGTATTCCGCCGAGTGCTCGCAACCCGCGCGCCCGAGCTGGACATCGAGATCGATTCGGCGGGCACGCACGATTATCACGTCGGCAGCCCACCGGATCGTCGCTCCATCGAAGCGGCGCGTCGGCGCGGAGTCGATCTATCGGCGCTGCGCGCTCGCACGGTGGCAGCGGAAGATTTCGCTCACTACGACCTGATTCTCGCCATGGATGAGGAGAACCTGCTGGAGTTGAAGCGTCGCGCACCTGCGGCTCATCACGATCGCATTCGACTCATGATGGAGTTCGCTCCGCACGCGCCATCACGCTGGGTTCCGGACCCGTACTACGGTGGCGCGCAGGGTTTCGAAGAAGTGCTCGATCTGCTGGAAGAGGCCGCGAATGGCCTGATACAGGAAGTGCTGAGCCGGCAGCGCTAGCGCGCTTTCGCCAGCGACGCGCGCACGCGATCGATATCGGCCTGCGTATCGACGCCGGCCGGCGGCGACACCGAGGCCACGCCGACGACGAGTTTCATTCCTGCCTGCAGCGCGCGCAGCTGCTCCAGCTTTTCCGTGTTCTCGAGTTCTCCAGGCGGCAACACCGTCATGCGCTTCAGCGCATCCACACGGTACGCATAGATTCCCAAATGACGTTGCGCGCCGGTGAAGCGCGTCTGACTCGTGAAGCCTTGATTCGCGCCATCGCGATTCCAAGGAATCGGTGCGCGACTGAAATACAGCGCCACGCCGTTCGCGGCCGTGACGACTTTGACGGCGTTCGGATCGAGGAACTCGTGCAGGCTGGCGATGGGCGTCGACAACGTCGCGATATCGGCGTCGGTATGTTTCGCGAGCAGCGACGCGACCTGCCCCACCAGCACCGGCGGCAACTGCGGCTCGTCGCCCTGCACATTGACGACGATGGTGCGATCGTCCCAGCCGCGCTTGGTTGCAACTTCAGCGATGCGGTCCGTGCCGGACGGGTGCGAGGCACTCGTCATCACGGCAATGGATTGTTGTGTGCGCGGATCGATGGCGGCAGCGGCGATACGATCGTCATCCGTGGCGACCAGCACTTCGTCCGCGCCACTCTGCACAGCCGCCGCGATCACCCATTGAATCATCGGCCTGCCGCCGAGCAGGAGCAGCGGCTTGGCCGGCAAGCGTGCCGACGCGTAGCGAGCCGGGATGACGACTTTGAAACTCACCTCAATCCTTCAACAACGGATCGGTGGGTTCGAGCGTGCGCGCTTCGTCTTCGAGCATCACTGGAATGCCGTCGCGAATGGGATAAGCGAGGCGATCGGCGCGGCAGATCAACAGCTGCTGCGACTTCGCATACTGCAGCGGCCCCTTGCACAGCGGGCACGCCAGGATATCGAGCAATTTGGAGTCCATGGACGCTCCCACTCTCAACCAACCAGTCTCACAATTTCTTCGCCGCCAGCACGCGATCGAGCAGCTGCTGCAGGATCTGCGTGTCCGCGGCGTTCAGCGCGACGTCCATGCGCACCGCCCAAAGCTCATTGGGGTGCCCATGTGCGCCGGACTGGCATTTTACTGCATCTTTCTCGGTCATCAGCACCGGCGCGCGGTCGGGAAACGCCAGGTTGCCGACGCTCAGTCGCGCATGATCCGGCAACGGATGCGGATCGACCTTAACACCAAGCGCGCTCAAGGCATCGAAAAACGCCTGCGGATTGCCGATGCCCGCGACCGCATGCACCTGCATGCCTTTAAAACTCTGCAGCGGCCGATGTTCTCCGGTGGTGATCGAGATCGCCTCACGCAAGGTCGGTGTCGCGACCACCGAGCAACCGCTCGGGGACTTCAGCGTCATGCTCGCCACCGAGCGGCGAGTCCTCACTGTTACGTCGACGCTGGCAAGACGACGGGCAGGCTCACGCAAAGGTCCCGCGGGGAGCATGCGACCGTTGCCTAAACCGCGCCGCTCATCGACGACGGCAATCTCGGCATCACGCGCCAGTCGATAGTGTTGCAAACCATCGTCACAAAGCACGACTTCGGCGCCGCGCTCGATGACTCGATTTGCAGCGGCCACACGATCGGGCCCAGCGACGACCAACGCACCGGTGCGTTGTGCGAGCAGCACGGCTTCGTCGCCCACTTCCTGCGAGGATGTTTCTTTGGTCACATCGCGTGGCCACTGCGTGGATCGACCACCATAGCCGCGCAACACGATGCCGACTCGCAAACCTCTTGAGTGCAGGTGCTCGGCGAGCCAGATCGTCATGGGAGTCTTGCCGGTGCCGCCGACCGTGATGTTGCCCACGATGATGACCGGCCGAGCCACGCGAAAGGAACGAAACCAGCCGTTGCGATACGCCGCGCGCCGAAACGCCACGACTGCCGCGAACAGCAACGACAGCGGCCACAGCAACAGCGAGAACCACTGCGACTTACGTTCGTACCAGACGCTCTGAAGAAAGCGATCCATCGCTACGTCAGTACGTGCCCCGCCACTGCGGGTGGCGAGAGAATTGCGAATTCCCGAATGCGCTCACGCATTGAACTGCAGACTATGCAGCTGCGCGTACTTCCCTTGCTTCGCCAGCAGCTCGGCGTGCGTTCCGCTTTCGATGATCGTGCCGGCATCCAGCACGATGATGCGATTCGCGTTCTCGATGGTCGACAAGCGATGCGCAATCGCGAGCGTGGTGCGGTTATGCATGAGCTTCTCGAGCGCGGCCTGGATGATGCGTTCCGACTCGGTGTCGAGCGCCGACATCGCCTCGTCCAAAATCAGAATCGGCGCATTCTTCAACAAAGCACGCGCGATGGAAATGCGCTGCCGCTGCCCGCCAGATAACAACACGCCGCGGTCGCCGACAACCGTGTCGAGCCCGGCCGGCAACTCGCGCACGAAATCCATCACCAGCGCCGCTTCCGCCGCGCGTTCGATTTCCGCATCCGAAACCCTGCGACCGAACGCGATGTTGGCGCGAATCGTATCGTTGAACAGCACCACGTCCTGACTGACGACCGCGATCTGCTCACGCAGGCTGCGCAGTTGATACTCACGAATGTCGCGCCCGTCGATGCGAATCTCGCCCGACTCGATGTCATAAAATCGCGGCAGCAGATTCACCAGCGTCGACTTGCCGCTGCCGGTCTTGCCGACGATGGCGATCATCTCGCCCGCCGCGATGTCGAGATTGATGCCGTTCAACTGCACGCCCTTGCTGGCTTGATACGCGAACGACACGTTGCGGAACTCGATATCGCCACGCACGCGATCGACGACCACGTCGCCGCCGGTCGGCTCGGGCTGAGTATCGAGCAGCTCGAAAATGCTTTGTCCCGCGGCGATGCCCTGCTGCAACGGGCCGGAGACGCCCACCAGCGAGCGCAGCGGCTGCGCGATGCCCACCAGTGCGACGAAGAACGCCAGCAGGTCACCCATGCTGGTGCGCCCGGCGATGGCATCCGCGATCGCGATCGACAGCACGATCGCCGACCCGGTCGCCGTCACCATCTGCACCACCGGATTGGACAGGCCCTTGGTCAGCACCAGCCGCATGTGCGAACGGCGATTGTGCTCGTTGATGGCCTCGAACTGCCCGGCCTGATAGTCCTCGGCGTTGTAGACCTTGATGAGCCGCGGCGCGTCCAATGTTTCCTTGGCGATGCGCGTGATGTCGCCCATCGAGTCCTGGATGCGGCGGCTGTAGCGGCGAAACTTGCGATTGATGATGGAGATCAGCCACGCCACCAGCGGGCCCATGATGAGCGCGATCGCCGCCAGCCGCGCATTGAAATAGAACAACGCAACGATGGAGCCGATGATGGTCAGCGCCTCGCGCAGGGTGACCAGCACCGAATCGGTGGCGGCCTGGCCGATCTGTTCGGTGTTATAGGTCAGCCGGGACAGCAATATGCTGCTGGAATTGCGGTCGTAATAGCCGACCGGCAAATTCACCATGCGCTCGAAGATCTCGCCGCGCAGTTGTTTGACGATCCGGCGCCCGACATAGCCCATGCAATACGTCTGGGTGAAATCGCCGAGACCGCGCAATAGAAACAAACCGATCAGCGCGATCGGCAGCCAGAGGATGGTGCGCGGATCGCGGTTCTCGAACGTGCCGTCGCCGAATACCTTGGCGAAGCCGGTGAAGCTCACCATGCTGATGGAGAACACGATCGCGCCCAGCATGCCCAGCATGAACATGCCGCGATGAGGACGCAGATAGCTAATCAGGCGTTTGTAGGTCGGCCAGGGGCCGGGCATTGACGCCGGACCGCGCTCGGAAGGTGACATGATGCTCGCGATGGCGCGCTTTGCCGGTGCGGCGCGCCCAAAAAACTCCCGGTCAGTTGCTCCCGGCGTTGGTTGGATCGTTCACGGTGGCGATGCTGATGGCCTTGAATCCCAGGCGCCCCAGCACGTCCATGGCCGTCACCACCGACTGGTGCGTGGCCCGTGCGTCGGCACGCAGCGTGATGGGCAAATCCCGCCGCGCGCCTGCGATCTTGGACACTGCCGCCGACAAAGTCGACGGGCTGGTGTTAATCAGCACCTGGCCGTTGACACGATACTCGCCGCCGGCGGTCACGGCCACCTCGATCGGATCCTTCTTCTGCTCCGCGGCCGGCTCGGTGCTGGCCTGGGGCAGCTGCAACTTGATGCGCGAGTCCTCGACGAAGGTGGTCGACACCATGAAAAAAATCAGCAGCAGCAACACCACGTCGATCAGCGACGTGAGGTTCATCTCGGGCTCTTCGTGTTGCTTGGGCTGCAGGTTCATGCGGCGCTCTCCCGCGCCTGGGACTCGATCGCCTCGACCAGCTTGATGGCTTCTTTTTCCATCTGCACCACCAGCGCCTGTACGCGACCGCGCAGATACTTATAGGCGAGCAGCGAGGGAATGGCGACCGTGAGGCCCGCAGCCGTGGTGATGAGCGCCACTGAGATACCACCCGCGAGGGCAGCAGGATTACCGATGCCGGAGGTGGTGATCGAATTGAATGTCTCGATCATGCCGAACACCGTGCCGAGCAGCCCCATCAGCGGCGACAGTGACGCGATGGTGCCGAGCACGCCGATGAAACGTTCCAGCTCGTGCACCACGTGCCGTCCGGTGTCTTCGATGCTCTCGCGAATCACAGTGCGCTCGCGATCGCGATTGGCGAGCCCGGCGGCGAGGATCTTACCGAGCGGCGAGTTCTGCTGAAGCGCCTGGATGTGCTTCTCCTGGATGATCTGCCGCTGTTCGACCCAGCGCCACACCTTCTCGGTGAGCTCCTTGGGCAGCACGCGTTTGGTTTGCAGGGTCCAGAGTCGTTCCAGAAAAATGGCCGCGGTCACGATGGAGGCCAGGATGATCGGCCCCATCAAGATGCCGCCGGCTTTCACGATTTCGAACATGTTTCTACAGGAGACCGTGTTGGGGGGCCGGGGTTGTTCGCGGCCGCATACAATCACCTTTCGCTGCACCAGCATCATAGCCGGCCCCAGTAGCGTCTCCGTAAGTGACGCTGCTCGCGAACTCGAGTCTCGCCGGCCTCGAAAGTCGCCGTAAGGGCACCACTTAAGGCGGTGTCGTAGGTGCGCGCACCGGCCTTGCGCCAGCGTTCCACCACGTCTGCGCGAGGCATGCGCCAGCGGTTGCGATAGCCGGTGGAAAAAATCGTCACATCCGGACGCACGCCCTCGACGAATAGCGAAGTCGACGAAGTCCCGCTGCCATGATGAGGGGCGACGACGACATCGACACGCGGCAGTGCGTGCTCGATCAATGCGCTTTCGCCCTCTGCTTCGATATCGCCGGTCAGCAACGCCGAACCGTCGCGGCCGCGTATCAACAGCACGCATGACGAATCGTTGGCGCTGTGTTCGCTAGATGACTGCGGATGCAGAACCGTGAACGTCACACCATCCCAACTCCATTGCTGACCACGCTCGCAACGCTGATGCTCGCGAGATGCGTCGCTCACCGACGGCCCCACGATGAACTGCCGCACCGGCATGGCATCGAGCACCGCACGTGTGCCACCACTGTGGTCCTGGTCTCCATGGCTGATTAAAAGCATGTCCAATTCACGCACGCCTTTGTGGCGAAAAAATGGCAACACCGCGAGCTCGGCCGCGCTGCGTGATGATTGAAACGCAGGCCCCGTGTCGTACAGAAGCACATGTGAATGGGTGCGAACGACGGCGGCCAACCCCTGCCCCACATCCAGAACGGTCAGCTCGAACGTGCCAGGCAATGGCGTGGGCGCGCGATAGCAAACAAGTGGCAGACACAGTAACAAGCCGACCGCGCGCACAGGCCATATCGC
>JBEVKA010000307.1:0-8648 GCA_040509855.1 Steroidobacter sp. | reverse complement strand
TCGATGGCATGTACGCGGACGGTCTTCGACTTCTGATCGATCCCCGTGTACGAGGACGTACGAATGGCGAGGTGATCGCAGTCGAGCCCACGGAACTCGAGTACCTCCTGCACCGTGATGCCGATCGGGGCGCCGCCGCGCCAGACGCCGACCAGGAACGAGGGGCGGAAGCCGCTGCGCACGATCTTCACGCCCAGCGCCAGTGAATCGCGTAACAGCGACTCGGCAGAGATATAGGTCTTTTCCATCCGTGGATCATACATGGATGGACGGCCTCGCTTACACTGTCTACTCCAGTGAGTAGACGAGGTTGACAGCATGAACTGGCTCGAACGCGACGCCGCCAGCGTCTGGCATGGCTTTACCCAGATGGACTGCTATGTCGCCAATCAGCCCGTGATCGTGGAGCGTGCCGAGGGCCGGGAGCTGATCGACGTCGACGGCAAACGCTATCTGGACGCCATTTCCTCGCTCTGGGTCACGACACTGGGCCATCGCGTCCCCGAGCTGGACCAGGCGCTGCGCGAGCAGCTCGATCGCGTGGCGCATTCGACCCTGCTCGGCAACGGCAATCGAGTGGTGATCGAGTTCGCCGAAGCCTTGGCGCGCGTCGTGCCCGTGGATGGTCCGCATACTTTGTTTGCTTCGGACGGCGCGGCCGCGGTCGAACAGGCGCTCAAGATCGCGTTTCAATACTGGACCAATCGCGGCGAACACGGTCGCACCACCTACCTCGCCTTCGGCGACGGCTATCACGGCGACACCATCGGTTCACTCTCGCTCGGCGGCGGCGGCTTCGGCACGAAGATCTTCGATCCGCTGCGCTTCCCGGTGATTCGCGCTCCCTCGTTCTCGCAACCGAATGCATTGCGCACGGCCGCTGAACTGGTGCGCGAACATCATCGCAAGCTCGCGGCTGTCATCGTCGAACCGCTGGTCCAGGGCGCGGCCGGAATGTTAATTGCGCCGGCCGGCGAGTTCGCCGAGCTGAGCCGAGCGTGTCACGACACCGGCGTGCTGTTGATCTGCGATGAAGTGGCGACCGGATTCGGGCGCACCGGAACGCTGTTCGCGTCCGAGCAATGCAACTTGCGGCCCGATCTGCTGTGCCTGGGCAAAGGCATCACCGGCGGCTATTTGCCGATGTCGGCGACGGTCGCCTCACGACGCGTGTTCGACGCATTTCTCGGTGCTGATTTGAGCGAGAAGACGCTCTATCACGGCCACTCCTACGGCGGTAACGCCTTGGCCGCCGCGGTGGCATTGAGACATTTGCAGCTGGTGGAATCCATGCGCGTGCTCGATAACGTGCGCGCTCGCTCCGCTCAGCTCGGCGAAGCATTGCGTGCTCGCATCAGCCTGTTCGAACGCGTCAGGGAAATCCGCCTCGCCGGATTGATGGGCGCGGTCGAGCTCGACACCGCCGATGATCCCAAGCTCGCGCGTCGCACGTGCGCCGCCATGGTGAAGCGAGGGGTTTTGTCGCGCTCCATGGGGCCGGTCATCACGATCGTTCCTCCGCTCACCATCACCGCCGATGAGATCGACCGCATCGTCGCGACGCTGGCGGCCGCGCTCGAGGAAACGACATGACGGATTGGAACGCCTGGGCCGGCGAGCAACTGGACGCGCTGCGCGCCCTGCATCGCTTTCGAGATCCGGTGCCGTTCGACGGCGACGGGCCCGAAGGCGTGGTTCGCGGCAAACGCGTCGTCTCATTCGCATCCAATGACTATCTCGGGCTGGCCGCGCACCCCGCTGTTCGCCTGGCGGCGATCTCGGCGATAGAACGTTTCGGCACCGGTGCGATGGCGTCGCGCCTGGTCGTCGGCACGCGCAGCCTGCATTGCGAATTGGAACGAGAGATCGCGGCGTGGAAGCACACCGAGAACGCGCTCGTATTCTCGTCGGGCTATGCCGCCAACATCGGTGTGCTCACGACGTTGGGCCTGGACGATGTGACGCTGTTTAGCGACGAGCTCAATCATGCGTCCATCATCGACGGCTGTCGTCTCGCGCGAGCGCGCACGCTGGTTTATCGACATTTAGACCTAGAGCATCTGGACCAAATGCTCAGGCAGACTAGCGGGCGAAAGCTCGTCGTCACCGAATCCGTGTTTTCGATGGACGGCGACCGCGCGCCGCTTCGAGCGCTCGCGGAGCTGTGTGTAGAGCATGGCGCGCTGCTGGTGTTGGATGAAGCGCATGCCGTGCTCGGACCGGAACTGCTCCATGATTATCAGGCGCAGGTGTTGCACGTCGGCACGCTTTCGAAGACGCTAGGGGCGCTGGGTGGTTTCGTCGCAGGATCGAATCGCTTGATCGAATTACTGGTCAATCGGGCGCGAACATTTATTTTCACCACCGGCTTGTCGCCCGCCGACACGGCGGCGGCATTGGCGGCGGTGCGAATCTGCGAGAGCGACGAAGGCGAACGGTTGCGCGCACGGCTCAGATCGCTGATCGATCTGGTGCGGCCCGGTCACCCTTCCGCGATCGTACCCGTCGTCCTCGGCGAGGATTCGGCAGCACTGTCGGCAGCGGCTCGGCTTCAGGAAATGGGAATTCACGTGCCAGCCATCCGCCCGCCCACGGTGCCAAAGGGAACATCGCGCCTGCGTGTCGCGTTGTCCGCCGCTCACACGGAAGTGATGGTGCAGCTGCTGCGCACCGCATTGGATCGACTTGCCAACATGGAACTGTTAACGGCCAGCCACGCATGAGTGCGAATTCATTTCGACCGGTGCGATTGATCGGAGTATTGGGGACGAATACCGAGGTCGGTAAGACCTGGGTCGCGGCACAGTTGCTGGCAACCTTGAAGCTGCGCGGCACTCGTGTATCCGCGCGCAAGCCGGTGCAATCGTATGCACCGGACGATATAAACACCGACGCCGCCCTGCTCGCCGGCGCCAGCGGCGAAGAGATCGCCGATATCTGTCCCGCGCATCGCTGCTACCCGTTGGCGATGGCGCCGCCGATGGCCGCTCAGGCGCTGGGCCGCGGCCCGGTATGGATGCAGGAGATCATCAGCGAGATTCACTGGCCACAGGGAATCGACATCGGCCTGGTCGAAACAGTGGGCGGCGCTCGCTCGCCACTGGCATGCGATGGCGACAGCATGCAGTTGATCGAAAGATTGCACGTCGACCAGGTGCTGCTGGTGGCGGACGCGGGCCTCGGCACCATCAATGCCGTGCGACTCACCCTCGCAGCGATCGGCAATATTCCAACCCTCGTCTATCTCAATCGATTCGTGATCGACAACGAACTGCACGAGCTGAATCGCCGCTGGCTGGTGGAGAAGGATCGACTGAACGTAATCACCGACGTGCACTCGCTCGCGCTTGCCATCGAAGGCCGAAGCGCGCAGGCACGCTGAACGATCGGATTACAGCTTGGCGCGCACGCCGACGCCGGCCACTTTGGCCCGCTCATATATCTCGTGCCCCGCGGCCAGATCCTGGGCCGCGATTCCCAACGATTTGTAGACCGTGATTTCGAACTCGTCGGTGCGCCCGGGCACCGTGCCATTCAGCACTTCCCCGATCTCGCCGCGAATGTGTTTGGCGGCATCGTTACCCATCGCACCCAGCAACTCGCCGGCCTGAGCCAACGCCGACGCGCGGAGGTCGACGAAGAAGCTGCTTTGCTTGACCAGCGCGTCGTCCACTTCGCGCGTGACTGCGGTACTCGCGCCTATCAGATTCACGTGCGCGCCACGCGCGATCCATGCGCCTTGAACGATCGGCTCACGAGAGCCGGTCGTGGTGCACACGATGTCGGCGCCGACCAGCGCCTCGCGAATGGTTTCACACACTTCGATTCTCGAATCGACGTTCGCGGCTTCCCGCTGCGCGAACGCTTGAGCTTTGTCGCGTGAGCGGCCCCAGACGCGAATGGTGCGCAGCTTGCGCACCAGGCTGATCGCGTGCAGGTGAGTCGCCGCCTGCTCACCGGTGCCGATGATGGCCAGATCGCATGCATCCTCGGGCGACAAAGCCCGGGTCGCGACGGCCGTCGCAGCGGCCGTGCGCAACCCGGTGATCGATGCAGCATCGATCATCGCAACTGGAACTCCATCGCGCGCGTCGAACAGCACCACGACGCCCACATGAGACGACAACCCCCGCTGCACGTTGCTGGGATAGATCGCGAGCGCCTTGACGCCCATGCTGAGCGGCTCGTTGAGGTAGCCGGGCATGACCAGCAGCTTGTTCTGCGTGTCCGGCGGCGACACGCTGATCCGCAGCGGCAGTTGCGCCCCGCCCCGCGACACCGTGCGCATGGCCTGCTCGATCACGGGAATGCAATCCTTCATCGGCAACAGGCGGCGCACGTCCTCGCCGCTGATGACCAGCACATCGATGGAACCTGAATGACTCATCCTCGCTCCGCACCCCGCTCTTCTGCCGATGCCAACGCATTCTGGCGGCCGATCGTGCCAAAGCTTCGGCAAATTCTTAGCCACCCAATCAGCTATGACCGGATGCGGCGAACAAAATCACCCGGCCGCAGAAATACGGCCGGGCATTCGAGGATGGAGATTGAGAACGGTGTGACGATCAGAGCCTGGCGGGATCCGCGTCCAGAATCGCGGCCGCGCCCGATTTGACGACTCGCGCCAGGGTCTGCGCCTCGGGCAGCAAGTTGGATGCGTAGAAACGCGCGATCTGCTGTTTGGCGGCGAAGAACTCAGGATCGTTCGCGGATTGGCGGACCGAGAGGTCATGCGCCTTCGCCATCAACCAGCCGCCGATCACCACGCCGCTCAACATCAAGTACGGCACGCACACCGCGGATGCGGCTTCGGGATCTTTGAGCAGCGACGCCGTCGCGTCTTTCAGCGCCGCGACGCCTTCGAGCGCAGCCGCTTTGCTGGCAGCCACACCGGCATCCGTGCCCGACAATTTTTCGAGCTCGGCCTGCATGTCGGCGATGAGCGCATTCATGGCGGCGCCGCCATCACGGCCCACCTTCCTGCCGACCAGATCGTTCGCTTGAATGCCGGTCGTCCCTTCGTAAATCGACGCGATCCGCGAATCGCGCAGCAGCTGGGCCGCACCCGTTTCCTCGATGAAACCCATGCCACCGTGCACTTGTATGCCCAGCGATGACATCAGGATGCCCAACTCGGTGGACCAGCCTTTGACGATCGGAATCAGCAGGTCACCGCGCGTATGCGCCTTCACCCTTTCCGGACCGTCCTGTAGATGCTTGCCGAGGTCCAGGTGCATCGCTGCGTAGAGCCCGATGGAACGCGCCGCATCGGCATACCCTTTCATGGTCAGCAGCATGCGCTTCACGTCCGCGTGATACGCGATCGGCGCCGACTTTCCGTCCGGCACATTGCGCGCCTTCGGCTTGCCCTGCACGCGTGTGCGTGCGTATTCGAGCGCCTGTTGATACGCACGCTCGGCCAATGCATAGCCTTCGAGACCAACCGCGAGGCGCGCGGCGTTCATCATAATGAACATATATTCCAGGCCGCGATTCTCTTCGCCGAGCAGATACGCGACCGCGCCTTCCTTGTCTCCATACGACAGCACGCACGTCGGGCTGCTGTGAATGCCGAGCTTGTGCTCGATCGATACACAACGCACGTCGTTGCGGGCGCCGGCGCTGCCGTCGTCGTTCACCAGCACCTTCGGCACGATGAACAACGAAATCCCTTTCACGCCCGACGGCGCGCCTTCCACGCGACCCAGCACCATGTGAATGATGTTGGAGGTGTAGTCGTGATCGCCGTAGGTGATGAAGATCTTCTGCCCATACAGGCGGTAGTGATCGCCCTCGCGCACCGCTCGCGTGCGGATCGCGGCGAGGTCGGAGCCGGCCTGCGGCTCGGTGAGATTCATGGTGCCGGTCCACTCGCCGCTGACCATCTTCGGCAGATACTTTTGTTTCTGCTCGTGGGTGCCGACCTGATCGATCGCTTCCACCGCACCTTGCGTGAGCATGGGGCACAGTTTGAATGCGAGATTCGCCGACGCCCACAACTCCTCGACCGCCGTGCCCAACATCGTCGGCGCGCCCTGGCCGCCGAACTCCTGCGCCGCGCGCAGTTGCGTCCACCCACCTTCCACGAACTTCGCGTACGCCGCCTTGAACTCCGCCGGCATGCGCACGCCCTCGGCAGTCCACTTCGCGCCAGTGCGATCACCGATGCGATTGATGGGATCCAACACGTTCTCGGCGAATCGGCCTGCCTCTTCGAGCACGGCATCCGCGAACTCGGCGGAATAGTCCGACAATCCGGCCAGGCGGGTCAGCGGTTCGTCGCCGATCAGCTGGTGAATGACGAAGCGGAGCTCTTTCAAAGGTGCTTTGTACATAGACTTGGCTTACGTGAATAAATCGCCGTCGATACTACATGCTGCGCCGATATTGCCCGCCGACCTCGTACAGCGCCCGCGAGATCTGTCCCAACGAACACACCTTAACCGTGTTCATCAGTTCCGCAAAGACGTTGCCGCCCGAGGTCGCAGCTCTTTGCAATCGTGCCAATGCTTCCACTGCATGATCCGCGTTGCGCTGCTGGAACGACCGCACGGCGGCGACTTGATAATCCTTTTCTTCATCCGTCGAACGAATCAGCGCCACTTCCTTCACCGCTTCGGCCGTGTCGGACAGGAAGGTATTCACTCCGATCAGCGGCAACGAGCCATCGTGCTTGCGCTTCTCGTAGTACATGCTTTCTTCCTGAATCTTGCCGCGCTGATACATCGTCTCCATCGCGCCCAGCACGCCGCCGCGCTCCGACAACGATTCGAACTCGCGATACACCGCTTCCTCGACCAGGTCGGTGAGGTGCTCGAGGAAGAACGAGCCCTGCCACGGGTTCTGGTTGTTGTTCAGCCCCAGCTCCTTGTTGATGATGAGCTGGATCGCCACCGCACGGCGCACGCTCTCTTCCGTCGGCGTCGTGAGCGCCTCGTCGTACGCGTTCGTATGCAGTGAGTTGCAGTTATCGAACAGCGCGTACATCGCCTGCAGCGTCGTGCGGATATCGTTGAACTGAATTTCCTGCGCGTGCAGCGAGCGGCCCGATGTCTGCACGTGATATTTGAGCATCTGGCTGCGTGGACCGGCACTGTAGAGATCGCGCATGGCGCGAGCCCAGATACGACGCGCGACGCGTCCGAGGACCGCGTATTCCGGATCCCTGCCGTTCGAGAACATGAACGACAGGTTGGGCGCGAAGTCGTCGATGCGCATGCCGCGCGCCAGGTAGTACTCGACGATGGTGAAGCCGTTGGACAGCGTGAACGCCAGCTGGCTGATCGGGTTCGCGCCCGCTTCCGCGATGTGATAGCCGGAGATGGACACCGAATAGAAATTCCGCACCTTGTTGTCGATGAAGAACTGTTGCACGTCGCCCATCATGCGCAGGGCGAACTCAGTGGAAAAGATGCAGGTGTTCTGTGCCTGATCTTCCTTGAGAATGTCGGCCTGCACCGTGCCGCGGACCAGGGACATTGCTTCTGCCTTGAGCCTGGCGTGCTCCTCCGCAGTCAGCACACCCGGCGCGATCAACAGATCGCTGGTGATGCCCAGCAGGGCGATGCCCGAACCATCGTGGCCATCGGGCAAGTCACCACTGTAGTTCGCAAGTGTGTGACCTTTCGCGGCCGTGTCCTCGCGAAGCTCGGCAATCCGCTGCTCCGCTGCCTGCCAGCGCCCCTGCGCATGCAGGAAACGTTCGACGCGCTGATCGATCGCGGTGTTCATGAACATTGCCAGCAGCATCGGCGCCGGACCATTGATCGTCATCGACACTGACGTGGTCGGCGCGCACAGGTCGAAGCCGGAGTACAGCTTCTTCATGTCGTCGAGCGTGGCGATGGACACACCGGAATTACCGGTGCGGCCGTAGATGTCCGGCCGCGTGTCCGGATCTTCGCCATAGAGCGTCGTCGAATCGAAAGCCGTCGACAGGCGAGTCGCACCGTGACCGCCGGCGAGATAGTGGAAGCGGCGATTGGTGCGCTCCGGCCCACCCTCGCCCGCGAACATGCGGATCGGATCTTCCTCTTCGCGACGATAGGGATACACGCCGCCGGTGTACGGATAGCTGCCCGGCAGGTTCTCGGTGAGGATGAAGTGCAGTGTCTCACCCCAATCCTGGAAGCGCGGTACGGCGAGCTTCGGCATCTGGTTGCCGCTCAGCGAAGTCACGTAGTTCTCGCCCGTGACCAGCTTGTCGCGCACTTTGTATGAATACTTCTCGTCGCTGACGCCGCTGACTCGCTGCGGCCAGCGCTTGAGCTCGCCTACGCCTTCCGCGCCCATCTCATCGAGCGCATTGTTGTATGCGGCGCGCAGCTCACGCCGAGTCGCGTCGCTCGACTGATCGTTGAGTGCGTCGTCAGGGAAGCGATCCAACGTGCCGGGCAAGCGAGGATCGCGCAGAGTCTTCAGCGACTCATACAAACCATAGGCGCGTCGAGCAGCCGCCACGGCGGCTTCGATGTTTCCTCGTGCTTTACGGCCCGCGCCGGCGATCTCGGCCAGGTAGCGGCTGCGAGTTCCCGGGATGAGCGGATCACGCGACACGAACTTGATCGGCCCGACGTCGCCATGAGTCCACTGGTGCTCTGGCGCTTCGATCTTGTCGTTGAGCAGCTTGCACAGCGCGACGAACAGGT